>NZ_JBFUGE010000640.1:0-3285 GCF_056403075.1 Ideonella sp. P3_A4
GGCGGCGAGGGCGCAGTCACCTCGGTGCGCGAGGCGGCGGCAGCTTGGGGCTTTTGGAACCTGAGCCAGTTCGCCAGCGACTATCGGCACCAGTTTGGTGAGCGGCCGTCGGACACGCTGTTGCGGTCATCGCAGCGCTGAGTGGAAAGCGCTGCAGTCAATGCTCTCAATCGGCCGGAGACTGCCGAAAGTAACCCTTGAAGAGCTCGTACAGCGCCGGATGTTCCTCGCGCATAGCGACCGGCGCGACGAAGAAGGCCTCGACGGCGACGGCGAAGA
Source organism: Ideonella sp. P3_A4 (assembly GCF_056403075.1). Taxonomy (NCBI): domain Bacteria; kingdom Pseudomonadati; phylum Pseudomonadota; class Betaproteobacteria; order Burkholderiales; family Sphaerotilaceae; genus Ideonella; species Ideonella sp. P3_A4. The sequence goes on from NZ_JBFUGE010000640.1 coordinate 280, forward strand.
ATTCATCCACTGCTTCGGCACCGTAGGGGTCGAGCGCGGTGTCTTCTTCGTCTGCCTCGATGAGTTCAGCGAAGCGTTCGTACTCGGCGTCGATGCACTCGACCCACGCTTCACGGGCTGCGGTGGTGGGCAGCATCGGGACGCCATCGAGCTGGCCATCGGCGCGATCGAGCACGTGCGCGAATTCGTGGATGACGACGTTCAGCGCGATGTCCGCGGTCTCGCCGGCGTTCAGCACGTGGTCCCAGGCCAGCGTGACCGGGCCGCCATCTGCAGTCGTCTCACCGAGCAACGCGTCGTCGAACTCGTGCACGACGCCATCGTCGTCCATCACCTCGCGGCGGATCGTCATTTCACTCGGGTGGACGACGATGCCGACGAAGTCGTCATAGGCTTCGATGCCGAGCTTCAGGATCGGCAGGCAAGCCTGGGCTGCGATGGCCACGGCCATCTCGTCGGTCACCGTCAGGTCCTGCGCGCCGTGGAATTCCTTGCGGGCGAGAAACAGGCTGACCAGCCGGCGCAGCTCTTGCAGGTCTTCAGCCGAGCGGCTGGACAGGAACGGGTAGATGCCCACCACCATCGTCCACAGCTCGTCCGGGACCGCGTGGCGCTCCAGCGCGCGTGATTCGCGCCAGCGCGACACGCTGCGCAGGAGTCGCGGCAGCACCATCGCGCTCAGGCCGCCGCGGGCGCGAGGCGCGCGAAGCATTGGGCGGACCAACGCAGCACCTCGGCTCGCGGCGGCGAGATGTGGTCGCAGTCCCAGTCGCTCAGCACGTGGCGCGTCCAGCCTTCGGTTCGCTGCTCGCTTTGCGGGCGATGCGTGTGACCGTGGATCAGCGTCTTCGTACCGGCTTCGGCCAGCCACTGCTGAGCGAGCGCGGGGTCCGCGTCCGCATAGGTGATCGGCTTCGCACTTTGCTGATGGGCGCGGCTGGCAGCGCGCATTTGCGCGCCGATCGCCTGGCGCTCGGCCAGCGGCTTCGTCAGAAAGGCCTGCTGCCACGCCGGCTGCCGCACCTGGGCGCGAAACTGCTGGTAGGCCGTGTCGTCCAGACACAGCGCGTCGCCGTGGCTCAGCAGCACGGGCTCATCGGAGATGCCTGGTGCATGCAGCGCCACAGGGTCGGGCAGATCGACAGCGCCCGTGGCCTGGAAGAATCCCTCGCCCAACAGGAAATCGCGGTTGCCGCGCATCACATACAAAGGCCGCTGCCGGGCCGATGCGGCCAGCAAGGCGACGCATTGCGCTTCGAAGGGCAGCGCCACGGAGTCGTCCCCCACCCAGGCCTCGAACAGATCGCCGAGGATGAACACCGCATCGGCAGTGGTCGCGTCCAGGTACTGCTGCAGCGCCGCCAACGTCTGCGGCAGATCGGGGCTCAGGTGCAGGTCTGAAATGAAATCCACCGTCCGGATGGACGGTGGCAGATCGATCCGTGGCAGCACGAACTCAGGCGATGACGACGGCCTTGTCGATCGTCACCGCTTCGAGGGGCACGTCGTCGTGGAAGCCCTTGGTGCCGGTGCGAACCTTTTCGATCGCATCGACCACTTCGGTGCCGGCGACAACCTTGCCGAACACGCAGTAGCCCCAGCCACTGGCCGACTCGGCGGTGAAGTTCAGGAAGCCGTTGTCCTTGGTGTTGACGAAGAACTGCGAGGTGGCCGAGTGCGGCGCGTTGGTGCGCGCCATCGCCACGGTGTACTTGTCGTTCGTCAGGCCGTTGTTGGCTTCGTTCTGGATCTGCTCATCGGTCGGCTTTTGCTTCATGTCGGGCGTCATGCCGCCGCCCTGGACCATGAAGCCCTTGATGACGCGGTGGAACACGGTGCCGTCGTAGTGGCCCTTGTTCACGTACGACAGGAAGTTGGCCACGCTTTTCGGGGCCTTGACGTCGTCGAGTTCGAGGCGGATCACGCCCATGCTGGTGGTCAGTTCTACGGTCTTGGTCATGCTAGTTACTCCAACGTCGCTTTCTTGATGAGGACAGGCTGCACCGGAACGTTCTGGTGCGGGCCCTTGGCTTTGGTCTCGACGGTCTTGATCTTCTCGACCACGTCCGTACCGGCAATTACCTTGCCGAACACCGCGTAGCCTTCGCCRTCGCGCGCGTTCGGCTGGTCGAGGAAGACGTTGTCGTTGACGTTGATGAAGAACTGCGACGTGGCCGAGTTCGGGAAATTGGTGCGCGCCATCGCCACCGTGTACTTCACGTTGGACAGGCCGGTGCGGCTTTCCAGCGGGATCGGCGCACGGGTCTGTTTCTCGCTCAGGTCGGGCTTCATGCCGCCGCCCTGGATCATGAAGTTCTCGATCACGCGGTGGAAGACCGTGCCGTCGTAGTGGCCAGCCTTCACGTACTGCACGAAATTGTCGACGGTCTTCGGCGCCTTGTCCTTGTACAGCTCGAGCACGATGTCGCCCATGCTGGTGGCCAGGCGCACCTTCGGGCCGGCAACCGCTGGCGCGCTCGACGACGCAGGCGCTTCCGGCGCGGTCGTGCCCTGTGCCCGCACGGGCAGGGTGGCCAACGCGGTGATCGCGAAGCCCACGCCGAGCAAGCAGGCACGGCGGCCCAGGTGGCGGGTGATAGTGGTTGCCCGGGTGGCAGTCGATGTCACGTCAAAAGTCTCCTTGGCTATACTCAGACGATTCTAGCGACCCCCGCACAACGGGCGTTCGGCTATTGCAGCCACCGCTTCCCCGGCGACGCCACCGCGCCCGTTGACCACCCTCGTTGATGGCCCTGCGCATCTACAACACGCTGACCCGTCGGGTCGAAGACTTCGTTCCCATCGAGCCTGGGCATGCGCGCATGTACGTGTGCGGCATGACGATCTACGACCTGTGTCACATGGGCCATGCGCGCATGATGATGGCCTTCGACGTGGTCTACCGCTGGCTGCAAGCCAGCGGTTACCAAGTCACCTACGTCCGTAACATCACCGACATCGAAGACAAGATCATCCGGCGTGCGGTCGAGCGCGGCATCAGCATCC
>NZ_JBFUGE010000641.1:0-3257 GCF_056403075.1 Ideonella sp. P3_A4
GGTGGAGATGGCGAAGTTGATGCGCGGGTCTTCGATCATCCACTTCGCGTAGTCACTCTCGACGCGGGTCGGCTCTGCGCCGAACATCTTCGAATAGAAGGCGATGCTCGCCTGCAGGTCTGCGACGTGGGCGTGGACATGGAATCGCTTCATGGCTTCTCTCTTCTGAAGGTGTCAGCAGCAGGACGCTGCGCTCTTGCCGACGGCGCAGGCGGCGCCCTGGCAGCAGTTCTCGGTGAGGTAGCCGAGCAGCGCGTTCATCTGGTCGAACGCGGCCCGGTAGATGATGTGGCGGCTGGCGCGCTCTTGCGTCACAAGGCCGGCGTGCGTCAACTCTTTCAGGTGGAACGACAAGGTGTTCTGCGGCACGCCCAGCGCCTCGGCCATCGTGCCGGGCGTCAAGCCCTCCTGGCCCGCGACCACCAGGGCCCGGAACACCTGCAAGCGCAGCGGTTGCGCCAGCGCGGCCAGGGCTCGAACGACGTTTTGTTCATCCATAGTTCAACGATACTGGAAATATTGACTCGGCGCAAGCGAGCGCGCCCCAGCCCAATCCGGCCGGCCGCACGCCCTGCGGAGCGGTTTCAGTGGAAGTTCAGGCCTGCCCGTCGCGCAGAGAGCGCTCGAGCTGCTCGGTCGAGCGCAGCTGGGCGCCCTGCCGGCTCAGGTCGGCGTTGGCCTGCTCGGCAATGACGCTTGCGGTTCGCCCGTCAGAAGGCCAGGTACCGTGCGCATCCTGCGCGATCACGACATCGAAGCCATTCGCCAGCGCCGACTTGGCGGTGTTGCTGACGCAGAACTCGCTCTGCAGCCCGCACAAGACCAGCTGCTTGGTTTGCAGCTCWTCGAGCATGGCCGAGAGCTTGGTTCCATCGAACGCGCTGGACTCTCGCTTGGCCACGAAATGGTCATCTTTCTGTGGTGCCAGCGCCTCGTGCAGCTCCCAATGCGGCGTGCCCAGCTCGAACACGTCGCCGTCTTCGGTGTGCTGGATGAAGACGATCGGCTTGCCGCCCGCGCGTGCCGCGCGCACCAGCCTCGCGGCGTTGTTGATCAGGCTGTCGGCTGCATCGATCGGCGGGCAACGCACGCCATCGAACGCGCCTCGTTGCAGATCGATGACAAGCAAAGCGGTTGGGGTCATAGGAGCCTCCGATGCAGATTCATGAATAGAAGGTCACGAGCCCGCAGGCGACCGGGCAACGGCCGACTCGATTGACGGCCAGATGATCGCCTGCGCAACGATGACATTCGTGCCGTTGAAGGTGGCCGCGGGTGAGCCATACAGCTTGTAGCCCATCGCGATGGCCTCGCTGATTCGGCGGCAGAAGGCCGCGTCGTCGGCCCCGGTGAGCAGGCGGTAGGTGGGCAGGCCTTCGGGTGGCAGTGTCGGTTCCATCGCGTTGGCTGGTGGTGACGAGTGGGAGCGTTAGTTTGCCTCGCTGAGCGCCATCCCGGTCTACGCCTGCTCGTAGTCAGCGTGGGCTGCGTGGTTGAGGCAGGCGCAGTGTCAAGTGTCAACTTCGGTCAACCCGGCCGCTCGCCGAGGGCCGGGTCGATTGCTGCCCTGCTGGATCAGCGGCAGACTGCGTCGCCGACTGGGCTTCCATTCGACCCGCTACAGGCCTAACGCTGCGGGGCCTAACGCTTCGTTACCGAGTCACTTCTTCAGATTCGATTTAAGCGTGCGGCGTGCGCACTCCCCGCCCTACGATCCCCCGCGCCGGCAGCCCCGGCATCGCTTGTCCCTTCATTCCCCCAAAGGAGACTTCATGAAACTGAGCCGCCAACTCATCGCCGCCGCGCTGGCGACGATTGCCTTTGCCAGCCCCGCCCTCGCCGGTCCGTCCACGCTGACCAAGGTGGGCGACCTGAGCGAAACCACGCGCCCGCACGGCGTGCCGCTGGATTACGTGGTCACGCCCAACGGGTTGTTCCACCCGTCGTGCGTGATTCAAGTGGCCGATGACGAACGCGTGACCGCCAGCGGCGCCGTGGTTCGCCGCGATGGCAGCGAGGTGGCCAGCAAGTCCGCCGCCTGCACGCACCCGCGCTTCGTCGCACGCGCCGGCAGCGTCGAGCGCATCGAACCCAATGGGGAGCAGCCCGCCTTCGACGGCTGGGTGGCCGACAGCAACTCCAACTCCAACGTCACGCCGCCCGCCAAGAAGATGGTCGCCACCTTCGGCGTGCCCAGTGGCCCGACCACCAAGAGCGGCCAGGTGCTGTACTACTTCCCCGGCCTCGAAGACGGCGGCGCAGTGCAGACCATCCTGCAACCCGTGCTGGCCTGGAACGGCTTCGGCGACTCGCGCTGGACGATGACGAACTGGAACTGCTGCAAGAGCGGCAAGACCTGGCACGGTTCGACCATCGCGGTGAACACCGGCGACAAGATCAAGGGTTCGATGATCGGCGCCAACTGCACCAACGGCGTCTGCACCAGCTGGGTGATCAAGAGCGTCGACAAGACCACCGGCCAGTCGACCACCTTCAACACCGAAGGCTATGGCCAGGCTTTTGACTGGTACTTCGGCGGCGCCAAGGAGGTCTACGGTGTCAGCCAATGCAGCCAGTACCCCGCCAACGGCAGCATCACCTTCTCGGCCATCCATGTGTTCGACCAGAACGGTGTCGAGACCACGCCGACGACCTGGAACACGATGAAGTCGGGCAGCGCCCCCGCCTGCAACTACGGCGTGGCCGTGACCAAGAACGTCACGAAGATCACGTTCTCGGCGAGCAACTAAGCTTAGACGCGGGGCGGCCCGCCGAGCGGCGGCCGCTTTGCTGWCACCCGGCCGAAGCCCCAGCACGGGTGCTTCGGCCCGAAAACCTGCTCTTCAGCATCGCCACCACCGCCAGCACCGCCTCCGATGCCCCGGCCGCCTGATAGGCCGCGCCGATGCGGATGCACAGCTGGTCACCTTCGACGACCTCCTTGAAGACCACGCCTTTGCGGGTCATCGAGTTCAACGACCTGGGKACCAGCGCGATCCCCTGACCGACCGCGATCAAGCCGAGCAGCACGTGGTGGTCGGACGGCTCCGGGACCCGGCGCGGGTCGAACCCCACCCGCTTGAAGACCTGCTGACAGTAGTCGTAGTAGGCCGGATTCAGCTTGCGATCGAACCAGAACAGGTTGTCATGCTGCAGGTCGAGGATCGACACCCGGCGCTTCTTGGCCGAAGGGTGGCTTGACGAAATGCAGGCGACCAGCGGGTCGTCGCACAGGTGCTCGATGGCCAGGCCCTCGG
>NZ_JBFUGE010000642.1:0-3255 GCF_056403075.1 Ideonella sp. P3_A4
GCATGACGATGTCGAACGCCAACACCGCCTTCGCATCCGGGTGGATGTAGCTCATCAGGTCTTGCGGGTGGCGCGTGCCGGGTGACTGCGGGTCGGCAGCCATCGCCTTGAACTCGGCCAGGCCGGTCCACGCGATCTTCTTCGCGTCCTGCTGGACGTTGACCTGCGTGGTCTCGAGCGTCAGCGTGCCGTCGTCTGTCGTGAGCTTGGCGTTCAGGTCGTCACCGACCGGCTTCATCCAGTTCGGCGACGAACCGATGAAGAGGGGGAAGGTGCTGCTCTGGACCTGGTTGAACACCTCCAGCGGTTCGGTCGCCGCCGGGCCGGTGTTGCCGCTCTGGCCGCAGCCGAGGTCGGGCGTGGTCTCGTCGAGCGTCTTGCCCACGGCCGTGCCGGGCTCCGCGTAGCTCAGGCCGTAGCCGAATGCGAACAGCGGGTCGTAGGTGGCATMGCCCTTGTTCAGCGGCACCTGGCACGCGGCCTTGGGCCATGAGTACGACAGCTTGCCCTTGAAGTCGACATTCACCGAACCGTCGGCCTTGCGGAACAGCACGTCGGCCACTCCCTGGCCCTCGGTGCCGGGCAGCCAGGCGGCGACGAAGGCATCGCTGCGGTTCAGCTCCTTGTTGACCCACAGCGGCCGACCGCTGAGCAGCACGGTGACGACCGGCACGCCCTTGTCCTTCAGCGACTCGAGCAGCGCCAGGTCCGCCGGGTAGCGCTTGGCGTGCTCGAGCGTGCCGGTGCGGCCGATGTCGCCGGCGCCTTCGGCATAGGGCGTTTCGCCAATCACCGCGATCACCGTCTTGTAGTCGGTCAAGGTCAGGCCGGTCGCATCGAGCGCGTAGGTCACGTTGGCGTCACCCGCCGCTTCACGGATGCCCGCCAGCAGCGTGTCGCCGTTCGGGAAGTCGGCATTCGTGTTCGACGTGCCTTGCCAGGTCAGTGACCAGCCGCCCGTCTGGTTCGACATGCTGTCGGCACTGCGGCCGACGACGAGGATCTTCTCGCCGCGCTTGAGCGGCAGAACGCCGCCGTCGTTCTTCAGCAGCACCAGCGACTTGCGCACCGCTTCACGCGCCAGGTCTCGATGGACCAGCGCGGTTGCATCGCCGGCACCGGGGCGTTGCGAAGGCTTGACCGCCACGCTCGCGCCGTTCTCGATCTTGAACAGCCCGGCGCGCAGCTTGACGCGCAGGATGCGCGTGACCGCATCGTCGATGCGCGACATCGCGATCTCGCCCGCTTCGACTGATGCGATGGTGTTGGCGATGAAGGCCTTCCAGTCGTCGGGCACCATCACCAAGTCCATGCCGGCGTTGATCGACACCGGGCATGAGGCGTTGGTGCAAGTCTTGGTGTCACCGTGCGCGTCGGTGTACTGGACCTGGCCGATGCCGTTCCAGTCCGACACGATCAGCCCGTCGAAGCCCATCTTGGTCTTCAGCACGTCGGTCAGCAGGTACTGGTTGCCGTGCATCTTGGTGTTGGCGAAGGCCAGCGATTTGCCGTCCTTCGTCGTGCCGGTGAAGGTCCAGCTGTTGAACGAGGCCATCACCGTTTGCGCGCCAGCCTCCAGCGCCGAGTAGTAGCCGGCGCCGTGGATGTTCATCATGTCGTTCAGGCTGGACTTGTTCTCGCCCTGGTCCTTGCCCTGGTCGGTGCCGCCGTCGCCCATGAAGTGTTTGGCGGTCGCAACGACAGTCGGCCGGCCCGACGCTGCGAACTTGCCTTGCAGCCCCGTCACATAGCGCCCGCCGTACGACCCGACGATGCTCGGGTCTTCCGAGAAGCCTTCGTAGGTGCGGCCCCAGCGGTCATCGCGCACGACGGCCAGCGTCGGCGCGAAGGTCCAGTCGATGCCGGTGGACGCAACCTGTTTCGCGACTGCCGCACCGATGCGCTCGACCAGCTCGGGGTCGTTCGCCGCGCCCAGCCCGATGTTGTGCGGGAAGAGGGTGGCGCCAAACACGTTGCCGTGGCCATGGACCGCGTCGGTGCCCCAGATGACAGGGATCTTCACCGCCATGTCGGTGTCCATCGAGGCCTGCCAGTAGGCATCGGCCAATGCCAGCCAGTCGCCGACAGTCGCGGTCTTCTGATTGCCCGGCCACGCGCCGCCACCGTTCAGCACCGAGCCGATGTAGTACTGCCGCACCTCGTCGGGCGTGATGCTGGCTATGTTGGGCTGGGTCATCTGGCCCACCTTCTGGGCCAGCGTCATCTTCGCGACGATGTCCTTGATCGCCGCCTCCTGCGCGCTGTCTTGCGCGATGGCGCTGGTCACGTGCGGCCAGTCGTCCAGCGGCTTGGGCGGATCGGGGTCGTCATCGCCGTTACCGCCACAGCCATTCAGCGCGAGCACCAGGCTCGCCGCTCCCAAGGTCAACCACTTGTTCATCTTGTCTCCTCGCTCGTTGGCTCGCGCGCTGGGCGATGGAACCGCTTCCAGTCGCGCGAAGGGCGCACTCTAGGAGACCTTATCGAATTCTTACCACTAGGTTAAATACTGATGAACATCGGCACTGGGATTGCCCTCACAAGGCTTAACGAAAAATGAACAAAACCGCGGGTTCTTACCGTTTCGTTCAGCTTCGGGCTTGATGACAATCCGGTAACGTTGGAATCGGTTCCAGATGGAGTGCCATGTCCGTGTCGCCTGAACCCGTTTTTCCGCCTGCCGGCTCGGCGATCTGGCGGCGCGACTTCCTGTTCGGCGCCGCCACCGCGGCCTACCAGATCGAAGGCGCGACCGACGTTGATGGCCGCTTACCGTCGATCTGGGACAGCTTCGGGGCCGTGCCCGGCAACATCGTCAACGGCGACACCGGCGCGGTGGCGTGCGATCACTATCACCGTTATGCGGACGATGTGGCGATGCTGGCCGACCTGGGCTTCAGCGCCTACCGCTTCTCGATCGCCTGGCCGCGGGTGATCGACGAAAACGGGCGCCTGAACCCGAAGGGCGTCGCCTTCTATCAGCGCTTGCTTGACACGTTGGACGAGCGCGGCATCGCACCGTACGCGACGCTCTACCACTGGGACCTGCCGCAGCACCTGCAAGACCGGGGCGGCTGGCTGAACCGCGACACGTCGTTCCGCTTTGCCGACTACGCCGACCAGATCAGCCGTGCGTTGGCGGGCCGTGTGCGTGGGTGGATGACGCTGAACGAGCCCTGGGTCTCGGCCTATGTCGGCCACGCCGAGGGGCGCCACGCGCCGGGGCTGCGAAGTCCGCGCTATGCGGTCGAGGCC
>NZ_JBFUGE010000643.1:0-3249 GCF_056403075.1 Ideonella sp. P3_A4
CGCTTCGACGGCAGCGGCTTGCCCAACCCGGTCTACACCGAGGCCTATTCGCAGATCGACCTGAGCGCCGGCTATAAGCTGAGCGACAACCTGTCGTTCCAGTTCGAAGCGATCAACCTCAACGATGCGGTGGTTCGCCAGCATGGCCGCACGAAGAACGAGATCATCGGCGTCTGGCAGACCGGGCCGCGCTACACGATCGGCGCCCGGTACAAGTTCTGAGCTTGAACACCGGCAAAGGTCATTAAGCTCGGGCCTCGCCCACGGCGCAATCCGTGGGTGAGGCCCGTCAGGTGCTGGCGGGAACAGGCGCCTGAAATGCGAGAACGATGAACGACACGTCAGGTCACGCGGTCAAGCGTGTCATTGTGGTGGGCGGTGGGTCCGCCGGCTGGTTGACGGCCGGCCTTCTGGCGGCCGAGCATAGTGACCGGCTGCAGGTGACGGTGCTCGAATCGCCAACCGTCGCGCCGATCGGGGTGGGCGAGGGCACTTGGCCGACGATGCGCGACACCTTGCGCAGCATCGGCGTCACCGAGGCCGATCTCGTCCGCGAATGCGACGCCTCGTTCAAGCAGGGCTCGCGTTTCAACGGCTGGGTCACCGGCCAGGCGGACGACCACTACTTCCATCCATTCGTGCTGCCGCAGGGCTACACCGAGGCTGACTTGGTGTCGGCCTGGCTGGGCCAGCATGCGGCGCAGCCTTTTGCCGAACTGGTGAGCTTTCAGCCGCACCTGTGCCTGCAAGGGCGAGCGCCGAAGCAGTTCGCGACGCCCGAGTTCGCGGCCGTTGCCAACTACGCGTATCACTTCGATGCAGGCAAGTTTGGCGTGTTCTTGCGCACGCACTGTGTCGAGCGCTTGGGTGTACAGCATGTGCTGGACGACCTGGTGGCCGTGCAATCGCATGACAACGGCGACATTGCGGCGCTGCAGACCAAGGAACATGGTGCCATCGCCGGCGACCTGTTCATCGACTGCACCGGCATGCAAGCGTTGCTGCTCGGTCGGCACTACCAGGTCGGCTTCGTATCGCAGAAGCACGTGTTGTTCTGCGACTCGGCACTCGCGCTGCAGGTGCCCTATGCCGATGAACGCACGCCGATCGCTTCGCAGACGATCTCGACCGCGCATGGCGGCGGCTGGATCTGGGACATCGGCCTGCATGCGCGGCGTGGCGTCGGCGCCGTCTATTCGAGCGCGCATTTCAGCGACGACGAGGCGCAGAGCGCTTTGCTGGGCTACATCGCCCGCACCGGTGGCAGCCCGTCGGATCTTCCGCCGCCGCGCAAGCTGAGCTTCGAGCCCGGCCATCGCGAGACCTTTTGGCACCGCAACTGTGTGGCGATCGGCTTGTCCGCCGGTTTCCTCGAGCCGCTGGAGGCTTCGGCGATCGCGTTGATCGAACACTCGGCCGGCCTGCTGCGCGATCAGATGCCGGCCACGCGCGCCACGATGGACATCGTCGCCAAGCGTTTCAACGACAGCCTGCACTACCGTTGGGCCCGCATCATCGACTTCCTGAAGCTGCACTATGTGCTGAGCCAGCGAACCGACACGCCGTTCTGGCGCGACAACCAGCGGGCCGAGTCGATTCCGAACCAGCTGCGCGAGTCGCTCGAACTCTGGCGCCATGTGCCGCCATCGCGCCATGACTTAGTTCGCAACGATGAGGCGTTCCCGTCCGCGAGCTACCAGTACGTTCTGTATGGTATGGGCTTCCGGCCGGCGCCCGAATCCGTGCGCCGCCGGGCCGATGCCGAAGCAGCGGCTGGCTACTTTCGCGAGGCGGCCCAACTGACGCGCAAGATGCTGCCGGCCTTGCCGAGCAACCGCGAACTGATCGACCACATCAAGCGTCATGGCCTGCCGCGAATCTGACATGCCGTGCTGCCAACTGCCCATCGCTCATTTCACCTCTTTGGCCGGCCTTGCCGGTGACCACCCATGACCCGCAATGTCTTGCTGAACAACATCGACCACAAGGACCTGCGCGTCATCACCGAGCGCGGCGCCGAGTACGGCGACGACGTGATGTACGCGGTGACCTTTCCGTCCGAGTTCCGCAACGTCCAGGCAGAGTTTCCGATCGTCTTCCAGAAGTCGCACGATGGCACCTCTTTCCAGCCGGTGGCGTTGTTCGGCTTTCGCGAAGGGCAGAACCTCTTCTTGCGCAACGGCCGCTGGGACGCGCACTACCTGCCGCTGGCGCTGGAGCGGCAGCCGTTCCTGATCGGCATTGACGGCGAAGAGCTGATGGTCCATCTCGACATGGACCACCCGCGTGTCAGCACCACTGCAGGCGAGCCGGTGTTCCTGGCGTATGGCGGCATGACGGAGTTCCTGGAACGCATCAACTCGGTGCTGCTGACCATCCACCAGGGCCTGCAGAGCACGCCGGCGTTCATGGCCGCCTTGTTGGAGCACGACCTGCTGGAGCCGTTTGCGCTCGACATCGAGCAGGCCGATGGCTCGCAGCATCGCTTCACGGGCTTCTACACGATCCATGAAGAGCGCCTGCAGCAGCTCGATGGCCATGCGCTCGGTGCTTTGAACAAGGCGGGCTACCTGTTCGGCATCTACATGGCAGTCGCGTCGCTCTCGCGCTTTCGCGACCTGATCGCGCGACTCGAAACCGCTTGACTCCATGCGTGAGCTGACCGGCCTCGACCCGCAGGCATTGCCTGACGAGTTGCTGCGATCCACGCAGCCGGTGGTGATCCGCGGCTTGGTCAGCCAATGGCCGGCCGTCAAGGCCAACGCCGAGCCGGGCGGCTTGAGCGCCTACCTGCGTCGGCACACCTGCGGTGCCACTGTCGGCGCCTGGTTCGGCCCGCCCGAGATCGAAGGCCGCTTCGGCTACAACGACGATTTCACCGGCTTCAACTTCGCCCGCGAGAAGGTCACGTTCGAGTCCATCCTCGACGCGCTAGAGCAGCATCGCAGCAACGCCCGGCCACCCGCGATCTACGTCGGCTCGACGACCGTCGACACTTGCCTGCCGGGCTTTCGCAGCGAGAACGACTTGGGGCTGGCGCACCTGGATCCGCTGGTCAGCCTGTGGATCGGCAATCGCGCGCGCGTCGCGGCACACCACGACCTGCCGGACAACCTGGCCTGTGTCATTGCCGGCCGCCGCCGCTTCACGCTGCTGCCGCCAGACGAGGTGGGCAACCTCTACATCGGGCCGCTGGAAAACACGCTGGCCGGCCAGCCCACCAGCCTGGTCGATTTCAAGAACCCGGAC
>NZ_JBFUGE010000644.1:0-3238 GCF_056403075.1 Ideonella sp. P3_A4
GAAGATGCGCAGCAGCACGGCCCGCATCCGCGGCGACTGCATCACGTGCTGCCAGCCGACGCGCATCGCACCGACGAAGCGCTCACCGGGCAGCGCGCTTTCCTTGTGCTGCGATTTCCAGCGCAGGATCAGGATGAAGGCACCGAAGGCCAGCAGCGCATTCAGCACGAAGACCCAGGCGCTCGACGTGGCCGCGAGGATGGCGCCGGCCACCACCGRCCCGACGATGCGCGACAGGTTCATCGCCACGCCGTTGAGCGCCAGTGCCTGCGGCATGTGGTGGCGCGGCACGATCTCGGGCACGATGGCCGCAAACACCGGCCAGCGCATCGCCAGGCCGATGCCGTTGGTGAAAGTCAACGCGATCAGCAGCGGCGCGGTCAACGAATCGGTCAGCGACATGATCGCCAGCACCACGGCGTTCAGCGACACCCACAGCTGCGTGCCGGCGAAGTAGCGCCGCCGGTCCAGGATGTCGGCCAGCGCCCCGCTGGGCAGGCCGAGCAGGAAAACGGGCAGCGTCGACGCCGTCTGCACCAGCGCCACCAGCACCGGGCTGGTCGTCAACGTGGTCATCAGCCAGGCGGCCGCCACGTCGTTCATCCACATCGTGATGTTGGCAGCCAGCCAAGCCAGCCACAGCATGCGGAAGAGCGGTGTCGAGAACGGCGCCAGCGCAGAGGTGGAGTGCGCAGGGTCGGCTGCGGCGTCAGGGGCGGATTCGGTTGTCACACGGTGCAGGATGGCAGGATGACAAAGCCCCGCTCGAGGCGGGGCCGTTTGGGTCAGGCCGCGGCCTGCCGGCACACGCCGGTCCGCTCTCGCAGACCGGCTGTTTGATCAATCAGCATCCTGGAACGCCTCTTCGCGCTTGCTCTTGATCGACGGCAGCATCACCACCACCAGCAGTGCAAGCGCCGCGAGCAGCAGCCCGGCCGACAAGGGGCGGGTGAGGAACATCGACCAGTCGCCCCGCCCGATGCGCAGCGCGCGCCGAAGGTTCTCTTCCATCATCGGCCCGAGGATGAAGCCCAGCAGCAGCGGCGCCGGCTCGCAGCCGAGCTTGTAGAACAGGTAGCCGATCAGACCAAAGCCCGCCGCCATATAAACGTCGAAGTTGTTGTTGTTGAGTGTGAACAGGCCAATGCAGCAGAACACCAGGATGGCTGGGAACAGGTGGCGATACGGCACCGTCAGCAGTTTGATCCAGATGCCGATCAGCGGCAGGTTCAACACCACCAGCATCAGGTTGCCGATCCACATCGACGCGATCAGGCCCCAGAACAGCTCCGGGTTGGTGGTCATCACCTGCGGGCCGGGCTGGATGCCCTTGATCGTCATCGCACCAACCATCAGCGCCATCACCGCGTTAGGCGGGATACCCAGCGTCAGCATCGGGATGAAGCTGGTCTGCGCGCCGGCGTTGTTGGCCGACTCAGGGCCCGCGACGCCGCGGATGTTGCCCTTGCCGAAAGGCACCTCGCCCGGGCGGCCCTTGATCTTCTTCTCGACCGTGTAGGCGGCAAACGAGGCCAGCAACGCGCCGCCGCCGGGCAGCACGCCCAGCAGCGAACCCAAGGTGGTACCGCGCAGCACCGCGGGCCAGGCGTCCTTGAAGTCCTGCTTGGTGGGCCACAAGCCTTTCACGTCTTTGGTGAAGACCTCGCGGTGCTCGGCCGGCATGCCCAGGTTGGCGATGATCTCGCCGAAGCCGAACACGCCCATCGCGATGGTGACGAAGCCGATGCCGTCGCTCAATTCCGCAATGTCGAAGCTGTAGCGCGGCACGCCGTCCATCACGTCGGTGTTGATCTGACCCAGCAGGACACCGAGGATGATCATCGCGATCGCCTTGACCAGTGAGCCGGAAGCCAGCACCACCGCGCCGATCAGGCCCAGCGTCATCAGCGAGAAGTACTCCCAGGGGCCGAACTTGAAGGCCAGCTCGGTCAGCGGCGGCGCGAAGGCGGCGATGATCACCGTGCCGACACAGCCCGCGAAAAACGAGCCCAGGCCCGCAGCGGCCAGCGCCGAGCCGGCGCGTCCCTGGCGCGCCATCTGGTAGCCGTCAATCGCGGTCACGACCGAGCTGGATTCGCCCGGCACGTTGATCAGGATCGCGGTCGTCGAGCCGCCRTACTGTGCGCCGTAGTAGATGCCGGCCAGCATGATCAGGGCCGGCGTCGCGTCCAGCGCGTAGATCGACGGCAGCAGCATCGCGATCGTCGCGACCGGCCCAAGGCCCGGCAACACGCCAATCAGCGTGCCAAGCACGGCACCGCCAAAGGCGTAGAGCAGGTTGGTCAGCGTGAACGCGGTCTGGAAACCGATGCTGAGGTTGTGAATCAAGTCCATGGTGTGTGCGTTCTCGCCTTGATCAACCGCCGAGGAAGCTCGGCCACATCGGGATGGTCAGCTTCAGGCCGAGCACGAACACGGCCCATGACATCACGGTCAGGATCACCGCGTTGACGATCGAGCCGAGCCAGGTGTGCTCGTCGCTCGCATAGGCCGACATCAGCACCAGCAATGGCAGCGAGAGCACCATGCCCAGCCGCGGCAGTGCGAAGCCGAAGACCACGACCGATACGATGATCACCACCAACGGCTTCCATGCGAAGGCGCCGATCGGCTCGCCGTCTTCGGTCTCGATCGTCAGCGCTTCGAACAGGATCATGCCGCCGAGGATGGCCAGCAACAGCCCGAGGCCGAAGGGGAAGTAACCAGGGCCGGGCAAGGCCGAACTGCCGAAGCGGTAGTTCAACGCACCGATGGCGAATGCGCCACCAACGACGATGAACATCAGCCCGGACCAGAAGTCCTTTTGGCTTTTCACTTTCACGGACCGTCTCCTCGGAAATGCAGAGGTGGAGCAGGGGGTTGCGGCGGATTCTAGGGAGACCCCCTGCCAGCGTCGCTGTGGATTACACGTAAGGAAAGATCACGGCGCGGGCCGCGTCGGCCACGCTGGCGCAGGCCGCGTGAGGCAGCCTTCAAGGCAGTGCGGAACACCCTCTCAGGAGGGGGTCTCAGATTCCCAGCGCGGGGTGCAGCGCAGCACTTCTTCGAGCGAGGTCAGGCCCTGCGCCACCTTGGCCAAGCCCGCAACGCGCAAGGGCTGCATGCCCTCGCTGACGGCGTGGCGACGCAGGAGCGCGGTGTCCAGGTGCGGATGGATGGCCGCGCGCGCCGGCTCGGTCATCATCATCAGCTCATACAGCGCTGCACGGCCGCGGTA
>NZ_JBFUGE010000645.1:0-3238 GCF_056403075.1 Ideonella sp. P3_A4
CCAACCATCTGAAGCCGGTTCTCGGGCAGTTGTTGCGTCAGCACGATGACGCTGCTGCACCGGCATTCGAGACCTTGCCCAAGCTGGGCGACCTCGCTGTGCCCATCGACAGCGTCGCCGCTGCCGGCCAGTTGATCGGGCCGTATCGCCTGTTGAAAGAGCTGGGCCAGGGCGGCATGGGCAGCGTCTGGCTGGCTGAGCGAACCGACGCCAACCCGCGCCGCCAGGTGGCCCTGAAACTGCCTCGTTATGCGTGGGGCTTCGGCCTGGCTGAGCGCATGCGCCGCGAACGCGATCTGGCCGCCCGCCTCGAGCACCCCCACATCGCCCGCCTCTATGAGGCGGGGGTGGACGAACACGGCCGCCCCTATCTCGCCTTCGAGTACGTCGACGGTTGTCCGATCGATCGCTGGTGTGCCGCGCATGGCGCGCACCTGGGCCAGAAGTTGCAGCTGTTCGTCCAGGTGGCGCGCGCCGTGGCCTACGCCCATGCCAGCTTGGTCGTGCACCGGGACCTGAAGCCGTCGAACATCCTGGTCTCCGACGACAGCCAGGTGCACCTGCTGGATTTCGGCATCGCCAAGTCACTCGCCGAAGCCGACGCCGACCAGACTGCGCTGACGCAATGGATGGGGCCCGCGATGACGCCCACCTACGCCTCGCCCGAGCAATTGACCGGTGCGCCGATCACCGTGGCGTCGGACATCTACTCGCTTGGCATCGTGCTGTTCGAATTGCTCACCGGCAAGCCGCCCCTGAGGCCCCGCCACGGGTCGCTGGCCATGTTCACCGATGTGGCAGTGGTGGAACGCGACCTGCCGCTGGCCAGCAGCACGGTCGCGGACATGCCGCTCGCCAAGGCGCTGAAAGGTGAGCTGGATGCCATCCTGGCCATGGCGCTGCGGCCCCAGCCCGCGCAGCGCTACGCCACGGCGATCGCGTTGGCGGAAGACGTCGAACGCCATCTGGCCGGCGAACGGGTGCTGGCCCAACCCGACAGCGCCTGGCGCCGATGGCGTCGCGTGGTCCGTCGGCATGGCCCGGCCCTGGCGTTGGGCGCCTCCGCCCTGGTGGCCGTGCTGGTTGCCGCGGCGGCGGCCCTGGTGCAGGCGCAGCGCGCCAATGCCGAGGCGGCCACCGCCGGTGCCGTGAAGAAGTTCGTGCTGGACGTTTTCCACGTGAACGGCAAGGACAACCCGGCCAACGCCCAGCTGCGGCAACTGCCGGTCGAGTTGCTGTTGGAGCGCGGAGCCAAGCAGATCGAGCTGGGTTTTGCCGATCAGCCAACCTTGCGGGCCGATCTGCACGGCGAGCTTGCAGCGATCTTTCTGGACATGGCCAGCAACCGGCTGGCCGCGCAGCAAGCCCGGCTGCGGATCGAGGCGCTCGACCACAGCGGTGCATCGCCTAGCGATCGAGCGACCGCGCGCCTCGTACTGGCGCGCGCCCTCGCCAACGACGATCAGTTGCGCGCGGCCGAGTCGACGGCCCAAGACGCACTGTCGTTGTCCGCGTCGACCGAGGCCGAACCGGCCGCGCGGCTGGTGCTGTGCGAGGTGGTGGCCCGGCTCGGCCGTTATGACGAAGCAGCGGAGCAGCTCCGCACCGTCCTGGCATCGCCGCGCGCGGCACGGGATCCGGCATTGCACCTGGACGCCGTGGCCATGCGCGCCGAGTTGCTGCGGTGGACCAACCAGTTGGACGAAGCCGCCCCGCTGTACCTGGAGGTCATCGATTCATCCATCCAGCGCGACGGCCCGCATGCTGCGCGCGCCATCGATACACGCATCCGGTTTGCCAATGCGCTGTTCACGGCGAACCGGCCAGCAGAAGCCAAACCGCACCTGACGGCAGCGCTCGAATCGATGAGGGCGATCGGCGGCGACGCAGACATTGCCGCCACGATGACCGAAGCAAAGATAGCCAGCCTCGGCAGCCAAATCTGGTCCCGGCCCATTGAAGAAACCGAGGCCGATTTCAAGCGGCTCGAAGCAGCCCTGGCCAGCCACGGCAGAGCCGTGCCAGAAGTGCTGCACGCCTGGATGGCGTTCTATCGCTCCATCGCCTATTACTCGCACACCGACCTCGAACGCGCCTATGCGGTGGGCCGACCGGCGATCGAACTGTTGCTGCCTCGAACGGAAAGTGCGGAGCAACGAGGCCGGCTCTGGAACATGCTCGACTCGCTGGCAATGGAGACCGGCCGCCACGACGAGGCCGACCAGTTCGCCCGAAACGCCAAGTTCGAGTTCGATCGCGCGTTCGGTGAAGGGAATCTGACCGCAGCCTGGGGCCCACTCGACATCGCGATGAACCTGAGCATGGCAGGTCGGTTCGACGAGGCCGTCGCCGAGCTGACCTCGGCGCTGCAATCCGCGCCCGGTGATGGCGCCGGTGACTCCGACCGCCGTGGGTTTTCAATCAACATGCTGTCGCTGCAGCGTGTGCAGGTGGAGATCGACCGCGGCGACTACGCGGCGGCCCTGCGCCTGCTGCCGCCGGACATCGACCCGGCCAAGATGCCTCAAGGTTGGGACCCGCGCCTGTTCGAAGCACGCGCGTTGTGCGGCTCAAGAGATCCCCGCGGCCTGTCGGCCTATGAGGCCGCYCTCGCCCGGCTCACGCCGAGATTGCATGCGAACTCTCACTGGCTYGCCTGGGACCGCGCCAACCTTGGCCTGTGCGCGCTGCGTGCCGGCGAGCGGCAACGCGCCGCCGAGCTGGCAGCACAGGCCCGAGAGACCTTTCGCCTGCACCCCGGTTGCGCGCTGTACTTCAAGCGCCCGTCGGCCTTGCTGGACGAAAGGCTGCGGCAGCCTGTCCGCACGACGCCGCGCGTCCGCTTATCTGCCTCCAACGCGTCTGGATGAGTGGAAGGTCAGATTTTCCGGCCCTCCGCCACCACCATCGTCAAGGAGAAATCATGAACGTTCGCATTGCTGTCCCCTGGGCCGCCGCGGCCCTGATCCTGACCGGCATGACGACCGCCGCCCACTCGCAAGGGCTGGCGCAGAACCTGATGCTGCCCTGCGACCTCACCCTGTGCGGCAACTACCCTCAGAACGTGGCCACGCTGAAGATCGGCAGCGGCAAGGTCATCATCGATTCGTCGGGGCGCGTGCAGGTCACGCTGACCGACTTGCGTGACAAGGCCACCAACGCCGTCATGGCCAACACGCTGCTGTTCGTCAGTCATGGCTCGTTCACCAACCAGCAGCACAAGACCATGGCGCTGGGC
>NZ_JBFUGE010000646.1:0-3232 GCF_056403075.1 Ideonella sp. P3_A4
AGCCGGTGTAGTAGCGCCCGTCGGGGTTGGTGCTCAGCGCCTCGGGCGGCAGGTCGGAAGCCAGCGCCGGGATGCTGACCACGGCAGCCGTCAAGGCGATCAGCGCGTGCCCGCAAAAGGCACGCGCGCGGGTGTTCATGGACATGGATTGCTCCTGTTCGATGCGAGGGGAAAGAGGCGGCTCGGAGTGCCCGAAGCCGGATTCGCCAATCGCCCTCCGCGGCAAGCCATGTGGTTGTCTGGTGGGGTGCCCTCTACTGCCCACGGCGTCCGCCTGCGATTGGCGGACTGGAATCTAACCAATCAATTACCGGTATTCAATTGGTATTTGCATCGCGGCACACTGGTAGCAATACCGGTTACCCGCGCTCACACGGATTCAACCGGCGTTCATGTGGCAACGAAAGGCTCACCGGCTCGGAGCAGACCGCGCTGAGGACCGGCGCGCGAGTTGCTTGCGTCCACCCACCAACACAGCGAGCAGCAGGCCGCTCAACAACATCGACAGGCCGGCCGGCTCCGGCACCGGCGTGACATTGACCAGTTGCTCGGTCGTCGTGGTGCCGACCGGGAAATCATCCGGCGATTTGAAGACGCCGCCGCTGGCCGAGGTTTCGTACGAGAAACCGGCGGTGTGGGTGCCGCCGATGCCCGCCGCGACGAATTCACCGGGATCGTCGCCGAGGATGTCGTCGTCGAGCTTGAAGAGAAAGCCGCCGCCTTCGAACATCTGGTCGACCGGCACCGCGAGCGACTCGAAGTACGAGCCGTCGAAGGCATAGAACGAGAACTGGAAGTCGGTCAGCTCGGTGGTGCTCAAGTAGCCGTCGCTGTTCAGGTCGGTGCCCGAAAACCAGCCGCTGAGCTCACCTTTGTCGTAGCCGGTTTGGGTGAAGGTGAAATCCGGCGCCGGAACGGCCCATGCATTGCCCGCCACGCCGCAGGCCACCGCCAACGTCAACCCAGCCTTGCGCAAGTTCATGATGACCCCCGTCGGGCCGTGGCCCGCGTCACCGCCACACGATCGTGCCGAAGCACGTCCAGTCGGGACACTAACAGTCCTGGCGGCGCCGCACATCACTTGAATTAGGCGGGGTAAAACCCGCACCACCAGGCGAACGATCACCAGCGCGGCGGCCGCTTCTCGTTGAAGGCCTGCACGCCTTCCAGCGCCGCCTCGTCCATCATGTTGCAGGCCATCGTGTGGCCGGCGTCGATGTAGGCCGCTTCCACGCCGGCTTCGAGCTGGCGGTAGAACAGCTCCTTGCCCAGCGCCACCGCAGCGCGGGGCTTGGCGACGATGCTGGTAGCCAGTCGCGCGACCTCGGCGTCCAGCCCGGCGGCGTCGTCGGCCACGCGGTTGATGAGGCCGCGTTGCTGCGCTTCGTCGGCACTGATGAAGTCGCCCGTTACCAGCATCTCGAAAGCCTGCTTGCGCGCGACGTTGCGGCTCAGGTGCACCGCGGGCGACGAGCAGAACAAGCCCAGGTTGACGCCGCTGACGGCAAAGCGCGCGCTGCGCAGTGCCACCGCCAGATCGCACGCGGCGACGAGCTGGCAGCCGGCGGCCGTGGCCACGCCCTGCACTTTCGCGATCACCGGGATCGGCAGCTGCTGGATCTGCATCATCACCTTGGCGCAGCGCGCGAACAGGCCGCGGTAATAGTCCAGCGCTGGCTCGGCACGCATCTCCTTCAGGTCATGTCCGGCGCAGAAAGCCTTGCCGGACGCAGCCAGCACCAGCACGCGGGCCTGCGGGTCCTTCGCGAGGGCATCCAGCTCGGTCTTCAGTGCGGCCAGCATCGCCTCGGACAAGGCATTGAAGGCCTGCGGGCGGTTCAGCGTCACGGTCACCACGCCGCGCGGGTCGTCGTGGCGCAGCAGCAGCGGGTCTTGTTCGGTCAGCATCGTCGGTTCCTTGCGATCGGGCTTGGCAGTCAATGTAGCGTTCAGCGGGTGCTCGCGGGGTCAGCGCGGCGCGCCACGAAGTCGACCGGCTCGTGCGTCGTGCTGCCGCCTTCGGTCTGCAGCACGAAGCGGATCTCGTCGCCCACCAGGCGGCCGCGGTAGTGGTGCACCTGGTCGGGACTGCCCATCTCACCGCTGTGGGTATCGAAGCGCAGGGCATCACCTTCGACCCAGCCTTCCAGCAAGCCGCGCGGCAAGCCCAGGAACGTCGCGCTGCCGCTCAGCTCATGGCCTTCGCCGCTGAACTTGAAACGCTCGACGCGCGGCGCGTCGGACCAGGCGTAGTGCAGCTCGGCCTGCCATTCGCCATTGACGTCGGGGCGGACTGTGTGAGCCACCCACCAGGCGCCGGCAGCCCCGGCTAGCAGCAGGCACGCGCCGACCCAGACCCAGCGGCGCCGGCTCGGTCGAGCGGGTTCACCCAAAGTGGCGGTCAAGGCGCCGACCAGGCGTTCGATGTCGGCCGCGAATCGGGTGTTGCCGATCTCCAGCGCCTGCAAGCCGGCCAAGGCCTGGATGTCGGCAGGCAACTCGTTGGCGGCCGGCATCGTGGCACCGTCCAGCAGCACCGGAATCACTCGCAGCCCGAGCCGCAAGCCCGCCGCGATTTCCAGCCGCACGAAGTCGCCTGTGTCGTGCAGCCGTGCCGCGCCGCCCTCACGCTCGCCGCACCAGCGCCGGCCGATCAGCACCAGCAACACGCTGGCGCTGCCCACTGCGCGCTGGATGACATCGGCAAAGCCCTGGCCGGCGGCTATGTCGTCCACGTCCATGAACACGCGCCCCGCGCCAAAGCGCTTGGCCAACTCGGCGCCGATCGCACGGGCATAGCCTGCGCCATCGTCACGGCGGTAGCTGATGAAGACCTGGGCAACGGACATCGGTAAAGCAGCGTGGAGCCAACAACGGCGCAGCAGCATAGCGCCAAGGCCCGCTGTGCTCGGGTACACTGCCCGCTTGCCAGGAGAGAGCCCCATCAGGGGCCGCCGAAGGCGCAGAGGTCGTACAGACTTCGAACGCTCAGGCAAAAGGACTGGCAAGCGCTTCGCGTCAAGATGCGGAGCGTTCCTCACTGGAGAGAGATGGGTCTTCGAGCCCATCCACCGAAGGGGCAAGCGGTGCCCGGCCACACGCCGACACCGTCAATCTCTCAGGTAAAGCGGACAGCGAGGGCATTTCCGACCGTTACTGGTTACTTGGATTGCCCTCGACACAGGAACCGCGACCGATGTCCGCTCCCACCGCCGCCGAACTGCTGCAGACC
>NZ_JBFUGE010000647.1:0-3228 GCF_056403075.1 Ideonella sp. P3_A4
GATCCAGCACTGACCAAGCTGCGCGATTCGTTCGCCATGCTCCAGGGCAAGGGCAGTTTCGTCAGCGAGCTCGGCGACATGCAGCGCAGGTTCGACCGTGGCGATATGGCGGAGCGCCGCGAGGTCTTGAGAGAGTTGCTGATCTCGGTCGTGGCCAGTGGCGATGTTGCCGACTACAGCGATGGCCGCAAGAACGCGATCAGCGGGCGCGTCGGCTTCTCGCCGGCAGGCGTCAGCGTCAACAACCACACGGTGGGCATCACGCCGGTGGTCGAGGGGTCGTACGACCGCACCAAGGCCACCGTGCTGCGCGCCGGCGTGGCGTCGAACACCGGCGTGCTCTACCTGGGCAAAGAGACCCGCCAAGGTGCCTCGCTCGGCGTCGGCGTGCGCGCGGGCCTCACCGATGGCTTGGGCGACTACAGCGTCGGCGCGATCGCGCGGCTTGGCGGCACGCATGCCTCGTCGACCGGGTTGATGGTCCGCACCAACAAGCAAGGCACCGAGCACGCGCGCCTGAAGCCAGAAGACGAAGCGCGGATGCAGTCGCCCAGCTGGAAGCGCATGACCGAGATGGTGGTCAACACCGTCTTCGATCTGGCCGGCAGCGGCGCCCAGAAACCTGCCAATGCGAATCAGATGTGGACGGGCGTGGTCAACGCGCTGGGCGACTACCAGGACATCTCATTCGGCTACAACCGCAGCAGCGCCACATCGGCGAACTGGTCACTGCAGGCCGATGGCACGGCTGGCATCCGGCTCGGGCCGGACGACAAGAAGACGCTGCTGGGCACGCAGGTTGGCGTCGGCGTGAAGCACACCTTCTTCAACCGCGGCAAGGCTCGCGACAGCGCCGGGGCGACGCAGGCCTTCCAGGGCACGAGTGCGAGCAAGGCGACGGGCATGGCAAGTGCCGACGTCGGCGTGACCCACCCCGTCATCAAGACGCAGGACGGCGGCTCGGTGATGCTGCTGTCGCGCAGCAAGATCGGCGTCGAGTCGGAGATGATCTTCGGCGCGTCGAACGGGCTCGTGCGGCTCACCACCGAAGACGGCCGCATCAACCCCAACATCTCGTTCAAGCACCGTGAGGTGTCGGTCGAGAGCGACTTCTTCAAGCTCGTGAACGCGAAGCGCGACGAGTGGACGCCCCGCCTGGGCGAGCGCGGTGCCGACGGCCGTCTGCAAAACGGCGACGCGGCGCTGAACACCTTCATGGAACAGCTGGCCAACCTGCCGCCGGGCAAGAACCGCACGTTCATCGAGCGCAAGAACCTGCGCACCGAGGCCGCCGAGACGATCAATGCCTTCGTGGCCCGGCTGGACGTGCTGCAGCGCGGCGTGCAGGAACACGCTGCGCGCGGCTCGCAGCCACCGCAGACCATGGCGCAGGAGATTCACGCGCTGCGCGAGAGCATCGCCAACGAGGTCAACAACGAGGCCAACTGGCAGCCGTTCCGCCTGTTCGTCAACGAGACCAACCAGATGACCGCCGACAGCAACGTGGCTGGCGAGGCCCGCTATTCGCCGGCCGCGCGCAGCGACCCACTGTCCCAACCCGACAGTGCCGCAGAAGCCATCCGTTATGGCGCCGGCAAGTTCGTGCTCGGCGGCGTGGTGCGCGCGGCGCATGGCGGGCGCGATCTGTTGACGCTGGACGCGCAGCCGGAGCGCGCCTGATCCGGTTGCGCTCGGAGGGACGCGATGCCGGCTGGCCGGCCCAGGCGCTCGGGCGCTGAAGGTTCAGTGCAGCGCGCCTTCCGGTCTGCGGAACCATCGGCTGTGAAGGAGGACGGCCGAACGGCGCAGGCGCGACCCGGGGCGAAAGACCGCCGGCCACCACACCCGCACCCGTCTGGTCGGCAAACCATGGTGGTCTTGTCGTCGGCCGCCACGCCCCGTGAGCCTACGGGGCAACACCGCCTGCCTCCGCGCCGGGAGCCACTGGCCAGACTAGCAGCCAGCCCAGCAGCGCGATCGCGCCCAGCACCTGCGCGGCCACGATGACTGGCAGCCACGACACCGTGCTGAGCATGCTTGGCATGGGCAGGGCGCACCAGAGCAGGCACAGGACCGCCAGCAGGTACAGGCCAGCAAACACGCGCCGTGCGCGGCGTGCGGAAATCTGCTGCCAATCGGTATCGGCAGCGTTGTTGGCGGCGTTGTGTCCGTCGTACCGAATCTTGTTCATCGTCATTGTGGTTCTCCCTTAAAGAGAACATTGGACGCTGCAACAAGCTCATGAAGTGAGCCTGTATCCACAGCCTTGACGACGGGCGGATTCGCAACAGTTCACACACAGCTTCTTGCCAGCCGGAGCGCTCAGCGGGAGACTGCCAATCGCAGTGCAAGCACCGATGTAAGGGATTCACTCGGAGCGACCGCCCATGAGCCTTCTTCGCCACCCGTTCCAGGGCCATGCGACCACGCCAAGGCACGACAGCCTGCATGTCGAGGATCAAGAGATTGCCGACCAGCTGAACACGCTGGAGCAATTGATCGAGTCGTTCGAACCCACGCCAGAGATCATCAAGGCCTTGGCCGATGGGTTGGCCGAGTTGCAGGCCGAGCAAGCCCGTCTGACGGCCGACGATGTGCGGCGCATCGAGGCGCTCTGGCGCATCGTCGCGCGACACGCGGTTTCGGTCCAGTTCACGCCGGTGAAGAGGCGGCGGCACTGGTTCGGCGCGCGGGCCAGCAAGCAAAGCCCGAACGGCTGAGAATCAGCCTCGCGGCAGGGGAGCGCGTCACACGTTGTGATCGCGCCCATCCGCGCCTGACCCGCGCGGATCAGTTCAGGTGCATCTGGCCGGCACCGAACAAGCCAACAAGCCCGATCACGATCAGGTAAGCCGCGACGATGTAGTTCAACAGCTTGGGCATCACCAGAATCAGGATGCCTGCCAGTAGCGAGATGATGGGCGTGAGACCCAGGTGGATGTTCATGGCGATGTCTCCTTTTGCTGCGCCGCACCGCGCCTGACGGCCGCGCGATGCCCTTGTGGCTTTGTAGTCGGTGCCACCACACAGTGTCTGTGCGGCGGCGAACACAGGTTCTCTCGGGGGCCTCCGCCATTCGCATGCGAGACACATGGGCGTGAGAGAGTTGCGGCCTCGAAGAAACAGCCGCCCCCGAATGAACAACGCCCGCCTGCTCTGCTGCGCTTTCGTCAGTTTGCTCGCCACTGTTGCGAAAGCCGCCCCGGACGAGGAGGCGCTGGGCAAGGC
>NZ_JBFUGE010000648.1:0-3221 GCF_056403075.1 Ideonella sp. P3_A4
CATCGGCATCTCCAAGGCGCAAGACCGACCTTGGCGATTCGGTCTTGCCGGATCGCCCTTTGTCAGTCGGCGCTTCTGAGGTGCCGGCTGACCCTTCTATTTGGCTGCGAACGGGCCTTGGCCTCGCTTCCGGGCACAGGGATTTCGGTGGGCAACGCGACGCGGCGATTCTACGATTCGGCCGTTCACTGATCTGTACCGTTACATGACGCTGCAAATGCTCGTCCTCAATCGAATCTCCTTGAACTCCAGCTGGGCACGCTTGGCTTCTTCGGGGCATCAACCGAGAACAAATGCGCATAACCCGTTAGATACGCAGCCTCCAAACCGGCGTCCATCGATTCATGGGATGTGGCCATGCCGGCAGGTGACCTACGCTCGGCCGTCTCGCGAATCTATGTGAACACCGGCGCGAGGCTTTACCACAGGAGAAGGAAGATGAAGCCAAGTCATGAATGGACGAACCCATTGTGGTCAATCGGCCGCGCGGGCCGACAGTGCTTTGTCGTGCTGGGCGTGCTCGGCATGGCCCATCAGGCGACCGCCAGCCCGGTCTACAAGTGCGAACGGCTGAAAGAAAGCGACCGGGCCCACGGCCACTACTACGCCAGCGCGATCAACGATGCAGGCGAGATCGTCGGCGATGCCATGAGCTACCTGGCGATCAAGTGGAGCGAGCGTCAAGCGCAGGTTCTGGAGAAAGAGACTTTCGCGATGGGCACCCGTGTCAACGCGATCAACAACACAGGTGTCGCCGTGGGCACCTCGGTCATCGACGGGCCGCACCCGGAGGGGCCGATTGCCTTCAAGTGGCAAGCCGACGGCTCGCTCGAGCGACTGGCGCAGTACGGTGAGGAACGCACCTTCGCCAATGACATCAACGACCTCGGCGTCGTGGTCGGTTCGGTGTATGCGGACGAGTTGTCGCAGGCGACCCTCTGGAACGGCTCGAAGCGGACTGCGCTGCCGGCGCTCGAAGCGGGCAAGTCGGCCTACGCGAACCAGCTGAACAACCGCGACGTGGTGGTAGGCGTCGCGACGAAGACCGTCGACGGGCTGGAAGTCGAGCGTGCAGTTCGCTGGCACAAGGGCAAGGCGCGCGATCTTGGAGCGCTGCAGGGCATGAATTCGTCCCAGGCCTATTCGGTCAACGACTCGGGATTGATCGTGGGCAGCAGCTGGAACTCGGGGGCCTCGGGTTCGCCCACTCCCGTCGCCTGGGTGGGCGGCGTCATCCAGGCGATGGACAAAGGTGACGGCAGCCACGGGTACGCCGTCGGCGTCAATCGAGGCGGTGAAGTCATCGGCTACACGGCCGCGCTGGGGCCGGCCTACTGGGCCGACGTGAACGCGGCGCCGCTGAAGATCGCCGACCTGATATCGGCCGACAAACCCTGCCGCGGACCGGATGGCCAGGCCGTTGACCTGCAAGGGGTGGACGGCATCAATGCGCGCGGTGCCATGGCAGCCACCGGCTTTTGGCTGGATGCGAACGGCTCGACGGAGTCCGGTGGCTTTCGCCTCGTGCCGTTGAAGACCCGCTGAAGACTCGTTGAAGCTTGCGGACGTGGCGAGCGCCGCGTCCGCCGGGTCGCAGTGCTGCGACGCTCCTGACGAGATGGAACCAGGCACAACGCAGCGCTTCTTCACCACCCGTCGGTGAAGACCATCGTGCTCAGCGGGCGGCCTTGGCGCCAGCCCTCGATTTCGAGCATGGGCGAGTCGTAGAACCGGTCGACGGGACCGAGGCACAAGATGCCCACGGGTTCCGCGCCGGCGGGCATGCCAAGCGTTTCGGCAAGCGCGGCCGGTTCGAACATCGAGACCCAGCCCATGCCGAGGTTCTCGGCGCGCGCGGCAAGCCACAGGTTCTGGACGCTGCAGGCCAGCGAGCAGAGCGCCATGTCGCGCGGCATGGTGCGTCGCCCAAACACCGTGCCGTCTTCGGGGGCCAGCGTGGCCACCAGCAGCTCGGCGCATTCGCGAACGCCGTCCACCTTGAGCCGAATGAATTCATCGGCGCGGTCTTCGAGTTCGATGGCGGTGGCCGCGCGCTCCTGGTCGACCAGTGTCGCGATGCGCGCCCGCAGGCTGGCATCCATCACGCGCACGTAGCGCCAAGGCTGCATCAGGCCGACGGAAGGCGCGCGGTGCGCCGCATTCAGCAGCCGCTGCAAGACGTCGTCAGCGACCTGGCCTCCGGCGGTGAAATGGCGCATGTCGCGCCGCGCTTCGATCAGCCGATAGAAGCTGGCACGCTCGGCGGCTGAAAAGCGGTGCGCACGGCCGGCGGTGTCCGCATGACCGGGCGACTCGCCCGCGGCGTGCYCCGGCCGGTAGTGCGGGCTGAGGCGCACGGTCTGCCCGATGATCAGCAGGCCCGGACGTGGCCCGTGCGTCGGCGCCAGCCGTGCCAGCGCGGCGAGGCCAGTCGCCAGCACTTCTTCGGTGTCGCGTGTGCCGTCGCGCACGATGGCGGCCGGCGTGTCTTCGGGCAGCCCGTGCGCGATGAGCTGCGCCGCGATGCGGGCGACGCGCTCGACGCCCATGTAGAACACCAGCGTCTGCGCGGGCCGCGCCAGCGCTGGCCAGTCGAGGTCGGCGCTGCCATCGGCCAGGTGGCCCGGAAGAAAAGTGCAGGTGTTGGCGAGTTCGCGGTGTGTCAACGGGATGCCGGCCGCGGCCGCGCATCCGTTGGCGGCGCTGATGCCGGGCACCACTTCGAAGGCGATGCCCGCGGCCTGCAGCGCCTGCACCTCTTCACCACCGCGACCGAACACATGCGGGTCGCCGCCCTTCAGGCGCACCACGCGCCGCCCGGCGCGCGCATGCTCGATCAGGACGGCGTGGATCTGCGCCTGCGGCATCACATGGTGGCCCGACGCCTTGCCCACGTAGACGCGCAACGCCGCCGCCGGCACGAGCGCCATCACGTCGTCACCGACCAAGCGATCGTGCACGACCACGTCGGCCCGCTGAAGGCGATCGAGCGCACGCAGGCTCAGCAGATCGGCTGGGCCCGGGCCGGCGCCGACGATGTAGACCATGCCCGGCCGGCTGTCCGGCGACGTGACGGGCTCTACCGCTGTCATTCCGACTGGCAAGGCTCGTCGGCTTCCATGCCGGGCCCGCGATGGAACACGAGGTCTTCGACAACGCGGCCACCGACGAAGTGCTGTTCGATGATGCGGTCCATGTTCTCAGGCGTGACGTCGTAGTAC
>NZ_JBFUGE010000649.1:0-3204 GCF_056403075.1 Ideonella sp. P3_A4
AAGCACTTCCGCGACGAGTTTGCCTACCACGTCGAGCACAAGACCTGCATGGTCGGTGGGGGTGCACACAAGCACACCCACGCTCACGCTACCGCTACCGCTACGGCCTGACGACGAAACAACATGGTTGAAATCGAACTCGACGGCAAGAAGGTCAGCGTCATCGAAGGCAGCATGGTGATGCATGCGGCCGATGCCGCCGGCACCTACATCCCGCACTTCTGCTACCACAAGAAACTCTCGATCGCGGCCAACTGCCGCATGTGCCTGGTCGAAGTGGAGAAGGCGCCCAAGCCGATGCCGGCCTGTGCCACGCCGGTGACGCAGGGCATGATCGTGCGCACCAAGAGCGACAAGGCGCTCAAGGCCCAGCAGTCGGTGATGGAGTTTCTGCTCATCAACCACCCGCTGGACTGCCCCATCTGCGACCAGGGCGGTGAATGCCAGCTGCAGGATCTGGCCGTCGGCTACGGCGGCTCGGCCTCGCGTTACCAGGAAGAAAAGCGCGTCGTGTTCCACAAGGACGTCGGCCCGCTGATCTCGATGGAAGAGATGACGCGCTGCATCCACTGCACCCGTTGCGTGCGCTTCGGCCAGGAAGTGGCCGGCGTGATGGAGCTGGGCATGATCCATCGCGGCGAGCATTCCGAGATCACGACCGTGGTCGGCGAGACGATCGACTCCGAGCTGTCGGGCAACATGATCGACGTCTGCCCAGTCGGCGCACTGACGAGCAAGCCTTTCCGCTACTCGGCCCGCACCTGGGAGCTGTCGCGCCGCAAGAGCGTCAGCCCGCATGATTCGACCGGCTCGAACTTGATCGTCCAGGTCAAGAACCACCAGGTGATGCGCGTCGTTCCGCTCGAGAACGAAGACGTCAACGAATGCTGGATCGCCGACCGCGACCGCTTCAGCTATGAGGCTGTCAACAGCCCGCAGCGCCTGACCCAGCCGATGATCAAGCAGGGCGGTCAGTGGCAGGCTGTGGACTGGAACACTGCACTGGGCTACGTGGCCGACGGTTTGAAGCGTGTGAAGGTCGAGTTCGGTGCCGAATCGATCGGCGCGCTCGGCAGTGTCAACAGCACGGTTGAAGAACTGCACTTGCTGGCCAAGCTGGTGCGTGGCCTGGGCAGCGACAACGTCGACCACCGCCTGCGTCATGCCGATTTCACGGCAGGTGAGGGCGCTCAATGGCTGGGCCTGCCGATCGCGGCGCTGACCAAGCTGGACCGCGTGTTCGTCGTTGGCTCGTTCCTGCGCAAGGACCATCCGCTGTTCGCACAGCGCAYCCGCCAGGCCGCGCGCCATGGCGCCAAGGTGCTGAGCCTGAACGCCGCGCACGACGACTGGGCCATGCCCGTCGCTGCGCAGCTGACGGCAACCCCGGGCTACTGGCCCCAGGCGCTGGCCGACATCGCCGGCTACATCGCCAATGCACGTGGCATCAATGCGCCGGTGCAGGCGATGGTGTCGCCGCAAGCCGAGGTGCTGGCGAACGCGCTGCTGTCCGGCGAGCGCAAGGCCATCCTGCTCGGCAACGCTGCCGCGCAGCACCCGCAAGCGTCGACGCTGCTGGCGTTGGCCAACTGGATCGGTGAACAGACCGGTGCAACCGTCGGCTTCCTGACCGATGGCGGCAACCGCGTCGGAGCCCAGCTCGTCGGCGCGCAGCCGGCCAACGGCGGCCTGAACGCCGGCCAGATGCTGACCCAGCCGATGAAGGGCCTGCTGCTGCTGAATGTCGAGCCCACGCTCGACGCCGCTAACGCCGCTGCGGCACGCGCCGCGCTGCAGGGCTCTGGCCTCGTCGTTGCACTGACCGCGTTCAAGGACGCTGCTGTCGACAACGCCGATGTGCTACTGCCGATTGCGCCGTTCACCGAAACCGGTGGCAGCTTCGTCAACGCCGAAGGCCGCCTGCAAAGCTTCCACGGTGTCGTGCGCGCGCTGGGTGACAGCCGCCCGGCCTGGAAGGTGCTGCGCGTGCTCGGCAACCTGCTGGGTCTGCAAGGCTTCAGCCAGGAATCGGTTGAAGAAGTGCGCGCCGAAGCGCTGGGCGATGCCAGCACGCTGGCGCAACGCCTGTCGAATGTGACCAAGGCTGGCTTGCAGCCGCCGGCACCGGTGCAAGGCCTGCAGCGTTTGGCCGAAGTGCCGATTTACGCGACCGACAGTCTGGTTCGCCGTGCCGTGTCGTTGCAGCTGACCGCTGATGCCAAGGCACCGGTGGCTCGCTTGCCGCAAGCGCTGTGGGCCCAACTGGGCTTGCAAGACGGTGTCAAGGTGCGCGTGTCGCAAGGCAACGCCAGCGCTGTGCTGCCGGCCTATCTGGACAACAGCCTCGCCGCGAACGTGGTGCGCGTGCCCGCCGGGCATGCAGACACCGCCTCGCTGGGTGCGATGTTCGGCCCCATCACCGTGGAAGTGGCCTGAGGCCCGAGCAGGACGCAGGAATCCTCATGATCGATAGCTTCAATCAAGCCGGCCTGGCGATGATGGGCGGCGTGCTCTGGCCGGTGGTCTGGTCGCTGATCAAGATCATCGTCGTCGTCGCCCCGCTGATGGGCTGCGTGGCCTACCTGACGCTGTGGGAGCGCAAGGCCATCGGCTGGTCGCAGATCCGCCCCGGCCCGAACCGCGTGGGCCCGTTCGGCCTGCTGACGCCGATCGCCGATGCGGTCAAGCTGATCTTCAAGGAGATCATCCGCCCGACCGCAGCGAACAAGGGCCTGTTCTTCCTCGGCCCGGTGATGACCATCATGCCGGCGCTGGCCGCGTGGGCGGTGATTCCCTTCGGCCCCGAGGTCGCGCTGGCCAACGTCAACGCCGGCTTGCTGTTCCTGATGGCGATCACCTCGATGGAGGTCTACGGCGTCATCATTRCTGGCTGGGCTTCGAATTCGAAGTACGCCTTCCTCGGCGCGCTGCGCGCATCGGCTCAGATGGTCTCGTACGAGATCGCGATGGGCTTCGCGCTGGTCGTCGTGCTGATGGTGTCGGGCAGCCTGAACATGACCGACATCGTGATGGTGCAGGGCAAGGGCCGCATGGCCGACATGGGCATGGGCGTGTTCTCGTGGAACTGGCTGCCGCTGCTGCCGATCTTCGTCGTCTACTTCATCTCGGGCCTGGCTGAAACCAACCGCCATCCGTTCGACGTGGTCGAAGGCGAGTCGGAAATCGTGGCCGGCCACATGATCG
>NZ_JBFUGE010000650.1:0-3200 GCF_056403075.1 Ideonella sp. P3_A4
GTACAGCGCGTAGGCGTCGTCCCATTGCTCGAGCCGACCCCGCTGCATCACGCCGATCAGATCGCCGATCGCAAACGCCTCCAGCTGGTCGTGGGTGACGAACAGCGCGGTCGCATCGATCTGCTTCAGGATCGCGCGCACGTCATGCGCCAGGCGCTCGCGCAGGTCGACGTCGAGGCTGGAGAACGGCTCGTCCAGGAGCAGCAGCCGGGGTCGCCGAGCCAGTGCACGGGCCAGTGCGATGCGCTGCTGCTGCCCGCCGGACAGCTGATGCGGCGCCCGCTTGGCCGCGTGGCCCAGGCCGACGAGATCCAGCATCTCGGTCACCCGGGCATCGCGCTCGGCCCGCGGCAAATGGGCCAGGCCGAAGCCGATGTTGTCGGCCACGCTGAGGTGGGGGAAGAGGGCGTAGTCCTGGAAGACCATGCCAATGCCGCGATCCTCTGGCGCGACATGGGTGCCGGCGGCGTGGTCGCTGAGCAGTTGGCCGTCGAGCCGGACGGCGCCGCCTGCCAGGTGCTCCAGCCCGGCTACGGCGCGCAGCAACGAGGTCTTGCCGCAGCCGGACGGACCGATCAGCACACCGATCTGGCCCCGGCTCAGCGACAGCGACGCCGCCTCGACCGCGGCCTTGCCGTGGCCGTTGCGGCCATAGGCGACGCTGACCCGATCCAATTGCAAAAACATGACCCTTATGATACTGGCGCAATGAAAATGAGCATCGTTCGTATTTGCTCCACGTCAATCCCACGCGCCTCAATCTGCGGGGGTGTGGCATGAGGGGTTTGCTGATCGGGCTGGCGCTGCTGCTGGCGTTGCCCGTACTGGGTGTTCTGGGTGCCTGGGTGGCCGTCGATGCCCAATCGATGGCGGTGCTGCAGCAACAGTTCGAGACGGTGCTGCCCACCTACGCCCGGCAATCGCTGGCTTTGGTGCTGGCCGTGGCGCTTGGCGTGGCCATCGTCGGTGGTGCCACCGCAGCGGCCGTGACGCTGTTCGAGTTCCGCGGCCGTCGCTTTTTCGAATGGGCGCTGTTGCTGCCGCTGGCGATGCCCGCCTACGTGCTGGCTTACGCCTATACCGATGCGCTGCAATACAGCGGCCCGCTGCAGGTGGGCTTGCGCGCACTCACCGGTGCCAAGGGTGCGCTGTGGCCGGACGTGCGCGGCCTCGGTGGCGCGGTGATGCTGTTCGTGGCCTGTCTCTACCCGTATGTCTATCTGCTCGCCCGCACCGCGCTGGCCGAGCAGGCAGCGCCGATGATGGAGGCGGCCCGGTTGCTGGGCGCGCCACTGCGCCGCCGCGTGCTGAAGGTGGCATTGCCGATGGCCCGACCGGCGCTGGCGGCCGGCGTCGCACTGGCGCTGATGGAAACGCTGGCCGACTATGGCGTCGGCGCGTACTTCGGCCTGACTACCTTCACCACCGGCATCTACAAGGCCTGGCTGGTGCTGGACGACCATGTGGCCGCGGCCCAGCTGGCCAGCGTGCTGCTGGTCGTGGTGGCGCTGCTGCTGTGGGCCGAGCAGCGGTCTCAAGCGCGTATCCGCTTCGCCGCCAATCGGCCGTCAGCCAACAGCGGCAGCATGGCATCGCGACCGCTGGCCTTGCGTGGTGCACAGCAGGCCCTGGYCTGGCTGGTCTGCGGGCTGCCGGTGTTGATGGGCTTCGTGCTGCCGGTGGCCTGGCTGGGGCGCCTGCTGTGGCGCGAAACCGGCGGTGGCGACGATGGAGCACCCACTTCGCCRGTGCTCGCCGCCAGTTACCTGGCTCGCTTTGTGGGCTGGGCTGGCGCCAGCTTCCGCCTGGCCGCTGCAGCGGCGCTGGCCGCGGTGCTGTTCGCACTGCTGCTGGCCTTTACGCTGCGCCGCTCGCAGGGCCGCCGAGCGCGTTGGCTACGCGGTGCCGCGCATGTGGTTTCGCTGGGCTACGCGGTGCCGGGCGCCGTGGTGGCCGTGGGCATCCTGCTGTGGACCGGCATGGTGCAGGCTTGGCAGCCGCAGTGGGGGGCGGCGGCGCTCGTCACCGGCACGGCCTTCGGCCTGCTGTACGCATACATGGTGCGCTTCTCCGCCGTGGCATTGCAGTCCGTCCAGGCGGGCTATTCACGGGTACCGGCATCGATCGACGAATCGGCGCGCCTGCTCGGCGCGGGCCGACGGCGCACCTTTGTCGAGCTGCACCTGCCGCTGCTGGGTCGCACCACCGTTGCAGCGGCCTTGCTGGTCTTCGTCGACACGATGAAGGAGCTGCCGGCGACCTTGGTGCTGCGGCCCTTCGGCAGCGACACGCTGGCGGTGGTGGCCTATCAGTTCGCGCGCGATGAGCGCCTGGCCGAGGCCGCACTGCCCTCGCTGGCCATCGTGGCGGTGGGTCTGATCCCGGTGATGCTGCTGTCACGCGCGCTGCGCACGCGTTGAGCCCGCTCGAGTCAAGACGCAGGGACGATGTCGTCTTGCCTGGCGTTGTGAATGTGGCGCCCCCGGCAGGAATCGAACCTGCATCTGAGACTTAGGAGGTCCCCGTTCTATCCATTGAACTACGGCGGCGAGCGGCGGATTTTCACATGGGTTGAAGGTCGCACCGAGTCGACGTCGGCAGGCACCCGCCTCACCCGATAGAAAAAAGAGGTATTGACCTATCCGTCGAAGGACGGTCTGGTCATGCCGGCCTACCGATGCAGTCCGACGTAACGGCGGGCGTCGGGCACCTGATGAAGGCATCGCCGACCCGAAGCGCATCTGCATCGTTCATCGACAAGAGCATCGGCCGCGCGACGCGACCAAGCCCTAGCGCTGCACCAAGGGAACGCGGATTGCCCAGGGCAGGGATACACAGCCCAGGGGGATCCACATGCCCATCGATGTTTTTCGCGACCGCCGGCATGCCGGCCAAGTGTTGGCACCATCGTTGGGTGGTTATGCCAGGCGGTCGGATGTGCTGGTGCTGGCCTTGCCGCGGGGCGGGGTGCCGGTGGCGTTCGAAGTGGCGCAGGCGCTGTGTGCGCCGCTCGACGTGTTCATCGTCCGCAAGCTGGGCGTACCGGGCCATGAGGAATACGCGATGGGCGCCATCGCCAGCGGAGGTGTTCGCGTCCTCAATCCCAACGTGATCAACATGCTGGGCATTGACGACGCCGCAGTCGAGGCCGTCACCGCGGCACAGCAGGCGGAGCTGACGAGGCGTGAGGCGCTGTACAG
>NZ_JBFUGE010000651.1:0-3199 GCF_056403075.1 Ideonella sp. P3_A4
GTATGCAGGCCGGCCGACGGCTCGTCCAGCACGTAGACCACCCCGAACAGGTTGGAGCGGATCTGGGTTGCCAGGCGCAGGCGTTGCAGTTCACCGGGCGACAGCGTGGGCGTGCTGCGATCGAGCGACAGGTAGCCCAACCCGAGGCCCTGCAAGGTGGCAATTCGGTCGACAACGTCGGAAGCGATGCGTTGGGCGACGATGCGCTTTTCCTCCGACAGGTTCGGTGTGCGCCGTACGTCTTTCGCGCCGGTGTGGGGCGATCCGCCTGTCTTTACCCGGCGGGCCGTGTCGTCGCGAGCATCCCGACGGCTGACCTTCGGCGCCATGCCGTCAGCCTCAGGGTCAAACGCACCGTGTGCGGCGGGGCCCAACGCCCGTGCCAGGTCGTCGAGCGTCATCGATGCCAATTCGCTGATGTCCAGGCCGGCAAACGTGACCGACAGCGATGCGGGGTTGAGCCGCTTGCCGTGGCAAGTTGGGCAAGGGCTGGGGATCATGAACTGTGCTACCCGCCGTTTCATCAGCGCGCTGTGCGTGGTGGCATAGGTGTGCAACACATACCTGCGCGCGCCCATGAAGGTGCCCTGATAGCTGGGTTCTGTCTTGTGCCGCAGCGCCTGGCGTGTCTCTGCCGGCGTGAAGCCGGCGTAGACCGGCACTGTGGGCTGCTCATCGGTAAAGAGGATCCAGTCCCTCAACTTGCGTGGCAGGTCCTTCCAGGGCTTGTCGACGTCGTGGCCCATCGAGACCAGGATGTCACGCAGGTTCTGTCCTTGCCAGGCGGTGGGCCAGGCAGCAACCGCGCGCTCGCGGATCGTCAGGGTGTCGTCCGGCACCATCGATTGCTCGGTCACCTCGAACACCCGGCCGAGACCATGGCATCGCGGGCATGCACCCTGGGGGGTGTTGGGCGAAAAGTCCTCTGCATAGAGCATTGGCTGACGCGGCGGGTAGCTGCCAGCGCGCGAGTACAGCATGCGCAGCAGGCTCGACAGCGTCGTCACCGTCCCAACGGACGACCGCGCGTTCGGTGTTCCCCGTTGCTGTTGGAGCGAGACAGCAGGTGGCAGCCCCTCGATCGCATCGACGTCCGGCACGCCGACCTGGTCGATCAAGCGGCGTGCGTACGGGGAGACCGACTCGAAGTAGCGCCGCTGCGCTTCGGCATAGATGGTGCCAAATGCAAGCGACGACTTGCCTGAACCCGAGACGCCGGCGAACACCACGAGACGATCGCGTGGCACGTCCAGGTCGACGTTCTTCAGGTTGTGCTCCCGCGCTCCTCGGACCTGGATGTAGCCAGGGTGGGCCGCCCTCGGTTCACCAACGGCGAATGCGGAAGCTCGCTTCATTCGTCCGGCTTCAGACTATGCCAGCGGACCGAGTGTGGCATTGATGCCTTCGCGGTCAGCCACATCTTCTTCTGGCGAAACGTTGGCGGGAATTTGGACCGGTAAGTTGACTAGAAACAAACTCATGATCTCTCCGGCAGTCGTGTATTGGCACAGCAATGTGCATTCCCGCCGTCACCATTGCAAGCGGATCAGGCACGGATCCGGACAGGTCACATCGCGCTGCGCCAAATCCAGATGCTGGAAGTTTGGACGGTCACAGGGAAGCTCCCTTTGAGACGCGACGCGCTGACGTCTTGGTTCGGCGGACGCTTGGAAGGTGCGATTAGCCTGATCGGTGCGATGGCGCACAGACCGGCTCGATATCGAGCCATTACAACCTGCTGGTCGATGAGCAAGGGAGTTGCCATGAATCCGTTCTGCAAGCCATTGAGTGCCCTCACTCTGAGGACGCTCGTTTTGACCGTGTGGCTATCAAAGATGCCAGACGAAAGGCCACCAGTCTGCCCGATCGCAGGTGGTGCGTTCTAACTACTATCAGCTTGATTCATTTCCCCTCCCCGCTTGCCCACGGCCCGTTTGCGTTCAACGTTGATCGGAAGACAGGCAACCTGTGAGCCTGCCAGGGCGCGAACGCACCAAGTTGCCACCTAGCCTTGCGATTGTTTCCGGGGAAGATCGATGCAAACGATTCAATCCGACGGCGTCACGGACGCGCCGACTGTCCTCCATGGTTCGGTCGAGTCGCAGCGGCAAAAGGCCCTATTGAAGACCGGCGCTTTGCAGGACGCCATCTTCAACAGTGCGTACTTCTCAAGCATCGCCACCGATGAAGCGGGCGTCATCCAGATATTCAACGTCGGGGCCGAGCGCATGCTTGGCTACTCTGCGCTGGATGTGGTCAACCAGATCACGCCCGCCGACATCTCCGACCCGCAGGAACTGGTCGCACGCGCATCGCTTCTGAGCCTCGAGCTCGACACGCAGATCACGCCCGGCTTCGCCGCCCTGGTCTTCAAAGCGTCGCGCGGCATCGAAGATATCTACGAGCTGACCTACGTCCGAAAAGACGGTAGCCGATTTCCTGCGGTCGTCTCTGTGACCGCGCTGCGCGATGCAGACGAGCACATCATTGGCTACCTGTTGATTGGCACCGACAACACGGCACRCAAGCAGGTCGAAGAGGCGCAGGCCATCCTCGACCAGCAACTGCGTGACCAGCAGTTCTACACGCGTTCGCTGATCGAATCGAACACCGACGCGCTGATGATGACTAACCCTCAGGGCATCATCTCCGACGTCAACCAGCAGATGATTGCGCTCACTGGCCGAACCCGTGACGAACTGATTGGCTCGCGCTCAAGGAACTTCTTCACCGATCCGCTGCGCGCCGACGCCGCGATCAAGCGTGTGCTCGCCGATGGCAAGGTCACGAACTACGAGCTGACCGTGCGGGCACAAAGCGGCGAAGAGACGGTGGTGGCGTACAACGCTGCGACCTTCCACGACCGTGACCGAAAGGTGCAGGGTGTTTTCGCTTCGGCACGCGACATGACCGAGCGCAAGCGCTTCGAAAGCACCCTTGAGCAAAAGAACGTTGAGCTTGAACATGCAAGCCGCATGAAGTCGGAGTTCCTGGCCACGWTGTCGCACGAACTGCGCACGCCGTTGAACGCGATCATCGGCTTTTCAGATGCGCTCAACGAGGGCTTGATGGGGCAGATGAGTCCCATCCAGCATGAATACGTACTCGACATCTTTTCGAGTGGTCAGCATTTGCTGTCCCTGATCAACGACATCCTTGATCTGTCGAAGGTCGAGGCCGGCATGATGTCGTTGGAGCT
>NZ_JBFUGE010000652.1:0-3196 GCF_056403075.1 Ideonella sp. P3_A4
TCGACAAGGGCGACGAAACGGTGGGCACCGGCATGGTCGGCGCGCCCGCTTGCGGTGATGTGATGAAGCTGCAGATCAAGGTCAACCCGGCGACGGGCCTGATCGAAGACGCGCGCTTCAAGACCTACGGGTGCGGCTCGGCCATCGCGTCGAGCTCGCTGGTCACCGAATGGGTCAAGGGCAAGACGCTGGACCAGGCGCTGACGATCAAGAACACCCACATCGCCGAAGAGCTGGCGCTGCCGCCGGTGAAGATCCACTGCTCGATCCTGGCCGAAGACGCGATCAAGGCGGCGGTGGACGACTACCGCTCGCGCCACGACGAGACCGAAGCCGCGGCAGTGGCCACCGAACAGGCGAGCTGAGCCGATGGCGGTCACCTTGACTGAAGCGGCGGCCCGYCACGTCACGCGTTACCTGAGCCGCCGCGGCAAAGGTGTGGGCGTGCGCCTGGGCGTGAAGACGACCGGTTGCTCCGGCTTGGCCTACAAGCTGGAATATGCCGACGACGTGGCGCCCGAAGACGTGATCTTCGAAGGCCATGGCGTGAAGGTGCTGGTCGATCCGAAGAGCCTGCCTTACATCGACGGCACCGAACTCGACTTCGTGCGCGAAGGCCTCAACGAAGGCTTCAAGTTCTACAACCCGCGCGAGAAAGACCGCTGCGGTTGTGGTGAGTCGTTCCGCGTCTGAAGAGAGCCGCGTAGCGCTTCGCCGACAATGGCCCCCTCTGACCGGGCGCGGTGCTGAACAGGCCGCGCCTTTTTCATGTTCTGCCCGCGACCATGTCTTCCCGCGAGATCCTGATCCGCCCCGAGCGGCCCGACCACCCGCAAGTGGTGGCGATGCTGGCCGAGCTGGATGCCTACCTGGCCTCGCTCTACGAGCCCGAGGACAACCACATCCTCGATGTGCAGGCGCTGCTGGCGCCCGAGATCGACTTCCTGGTGGCTGAAGAGCAGGGCGGGCTGATCGGCTGTGGTGCCGCGCGCCGCATGCCAGGCGAGCCGGACACGTCCGACCAGCGCTACGGCGAGATCAAGCGCATGTTCGTGCACCCGGCGGCGCGTGGCCAGCGTATCGCGCAGCGCTTGCTGGCACAACTGGAAGAGCGGCTGAAGGCTGACGGCGTTTCGCTGGCGCTGCTCGAGACCGGAAGCGACCAGCACGAAGCGGTGCGCCTGTACGAGCGCAGCGGCTACGTCTTGCGCGGTGCTTTCGGCGGCTACCCCGACAACGGCTTGTCGCTGTTCTACGAGAAGCGCTTGTGAGCGCCGCCGAGTCAACACGGCCTGCCATGAAGCTCGACGACGACGACTTCACGCTGTTCGGCTTGCCGCAGCGTTTCGCGCTCGAACGAGCCGAGGTCGACCAGCGCTGGCGCACGCTACAGGCGCAGGTGCACCCCGATCGCTTCAGTGCTGAAGGTGCCGCATCTCAACGCCTGGCGATGCAGTGGGCCGTGCGTGTGAACCAGGCTCATCAACGGTTGAAAGACCCGCTCGCGCGCGCCGCCTACCTGTGTGAGCTGCGTGGCGCACCGATCAACGCCGAGCGCAACACCGCGATGCCGGTCAGCTTTCTGGCCCAGCAGATGCATTGGCGCGAGGCGCTGGACGAGGCGGAAGACGAGCCGGCCGTCCAGGCGCTGGACGACGCCGTGGCCGCGCGAGAGGCGGAACTGCTGGACGACGTCGCAACGGCGCTGGACGAGCGCAACGACGCCGCTGCGGCGGCCGACAAGGTGCGCGCGCTGATGTTCGTGCACCGCTTTCGCGCCGACGTGAACCGCCGGCTCGAACAATTCGATCTTTGAACCATGGCATTGCTGCAGATTTCCGAACCCGGCCAGTCACCCGATCCGCACCAGCGGCGCATCGCGGTCGGCATTGACCTGGGCACCACCAACTCGCTGGTCGCGGCCGTGCGCCACGGCKTGGTCGAGTGCCTGCCGGACGCGCAGGGCCGCACGATGCTGCCGTCCATCGTTCGCTACCTTGACGGTGGCAAGCGCCAGATCGGCCATGAAGCGGCCGCCACACAGGCTGACGATCCCGAACACACCATCGTCTCGGTCAAGCGGCTGATGGGCCGAGGCCTGGCCGACGTGACTGGCCGCGCCAAGCTGCCGTACCGCTTCGTCGATCATCCGGGCATGGTTGCCATCGACACCCGCCAGGGCGTGAAGACGCCGGTCGAGGTGTCGGCCGAGATCCTCGCGACGCTGCGCCAGCGTGCCGAAGACAGCTTTGACGACGATCTCTTCGGCGCGGTGATCACCGTGCCTGCGTACTTTGACGACGCTCAACGCCAAGCCACCAAGGACGCAGCGCAACTGGCTGGCATCAACGTGCTGCGGCTGATCAACGAGCCCACCGCGGCGGCGGTGGCCTACGGGCTGGAAAACGGCAGCGAGGGCCTTTACGCGATCTATGACCTGGGTGGCGGCACCTTCGACATCTCGCTGTTGCGCCTGCAGCGCGGCGTGTTCGAGGTGGTGGCGACCGGTGGCGATGCCGCGCTGGGCGGTGACGATTTCGACCACGCGCTGGCCGACTGGGTGGCGGCGCAAGCCGGTGTCGAGCCGCAATCGCCGCATGAGCGCCGCGCTCTGCTGGTGGCTGCCCGGGCGACCAAAGAGGCACTGACCGATGCGCCGCAGGCGACGCTGCGCTGCACCGTGGCCGGCCGCGAGCTGACCCAGGTGGTGACGCGCGAGCAGTTCGATGCGGCGACGCAAGAGCTGCTGCAGCGCACGTTGTCGGCGGTCCGCAAGGTCTTGCGCGATGCCAAGGTCAAGAAAGACGATGTGAAGGGCGTGGTGCTGGTCGGCGGCTCGACGCGCATGCCTTCGGTGCGCCGCGCGGTCGGCGAGCTGTTTGGCCACGATCCGCTGACCAACCTGAACCCCGACGAGGTCGTGGCGATCGGCGCCGCGGTGCAGGCCAATGCGCTGGCCGGCAACGCCAAGGACGGTGAGCTGCTGCTGCTGGACGTGATCCCGTTGTCGCTTGGCCTGGAGACGATGGGTGGCCTGGTCGAGCGGGTGATCGAGCGCAACACGACCATCCCCGTGGCCAAGGCGCAGGACTTCACCACCTTCAAGGACGGCCAGACCGCGATGGCCATCCACGTGCTGCAGGGCGAGCGCGAACTGGTGAGCGATTGCCGCTCGCTGGCGCGCTTCGAGTTGCGC
>NZ_JBFUGE010000653.1:0-3188 GCF_056403075.1 Ideonella sp. P3_A4
CGCCTCCAGCGCCTGGCTGCGGCGGATGCGCTCGGGCGCGACGGCGCCGGTGGGGTCGGCTCGAATCCAGCCGCGGTCCGCCTGCCAGTATTCGGTCCAGGCGTGGGCATGGCTTTGGCGCACCGCGTAGTAGCCATCGACGGGCAGGAAGTCGCTGCCCTGGTAGCCGGTGACGATGCGTGCCGGCACGCCGAGCGCGCGCATGATCACGACGAACGACGCGGCGTAGTGCTCGCAAAAGCCTTCGCGCCGATCGAGCCAGAACTCGTCGATCGGGTCGCTGAGGTACTTTCCCGGCGCCAGCGTGTAGACATAGGGCTGGCGACGGATGTGCCGCAGCACGGCGTTGGCCAACGCGGTCGCGTCGGCTTCGCGCAGCTCAGGCTGGTTGCGCAGCTCAGTGGCCCAGGCGCGGGTGCGCAGGTGCCGGCCGGGCGGCAGAGCCAGCAGCCCTCTGCGCTCGAGCGGCCTCAACACCGTGGCTGTCGGGCCTCGCAGATCAGCTTCGGCGCTGAGGATCACCCGCTCGGACATCGGGCGGCGCAAGCGCCATTGGCCGCTGTTGTCGGGCTGGGTGGGCAAGCCGTTGATGGGCGGGTTCGCCTGCGGCGCATCGCGGGTGCCCTCGAGCAGCGGCAGCCACAGGATGCGCAACGGCTCCAGCGTCATCTCGTAGCGGTAGCGGCGGGTCGTGGCCGGGGGTACCGGACCGCTGGATGGCGGTGTGAAATTGTCGGTATGCCACTGGTTGCCGTCATAGTCGCTCAGCACCGGGCCCCGAAAGTACAGCGACTCGGCCGGCGGCGGCTGGCCTTCGTAGCGCAGGCGAAAGGCGATGCTGTCGTCGTTGGCCAGTTCGGCCACGTCGCCCAGCTGCAGGTTGTCCGACAGGCCGGTGTGTGCGCCGGCGCCGGGCATCGCCCACAAGGGGCCGATGCGCGGGAACAGCAGAAACAAGGCAATCATCACCGGCGTGCCGACCAGCGCCGCGCGCCCCGCCAGGCCGGCCGCTTCGCGCAACCGAGGGCGGCCGGCCGGCATGTGAGCCAGCGTCAGCGCCGTCAACCAGCCCCAGACAGACGCGCCCATCGTCAACGCCGTCCACAGTGACTGCGAGTACAGGAACTGCGTCAGCACCAGGAAGAAGCCGAGGAAGAACACGACCAGCGCATCGCGGCGGGCGCGCAGCTCGAGCGTTTTCAAGGCCATCAGCACCACCAGCAAGGTGACGCCGGCGTCTTTGCCAATCAGCGTGCGCTCGGTCCAGAAGGTCAACCCAGAGGCCACGGCCAGCGTGCCGACCAGCCACCAGCGGCTGGGCAAGGGCGCTTGGCGCAGCGCCAGCGAACCCCGCCACAGCAGCACCACGCCGCACAGCGCGCCCACCCAGGGCGCCAGTCGCAGCACATGCGGCGTGATGGTCCAGCCGATCACCAGCAGCATGAACAGCGTGTCGCGTGATTCGCGGCTGGTGCTGCCGATTCGGATGGAGGCGAAGGGCGTCATCGTCGGTAGCCCTCAGCGCCAGGCGGCCAGTGCACTCAACGCGGCGTGGCGGTGCGGTGCGCCGCTGGAGGGTGGCAGCTCCAACCCCGGCAGGCGAAGGCCATAGGCCAGGCCTTGGCGTTCGGCCAGGATCACCCAGGCGGTCAGGCGCGACAGCCGAGCTTCGGTGTCGGGCTGGCGGGCAGCTACCCAGTCCAGCCACAGCTCGTGGCGAGCCGATTCACGGCCCTCGCGGCTGATCAGCTCACCGCTGCGCGCGACCTTCTTCCAGGCGACCTGGCGCAGGGTGTCGCCACGCCGCCAGGGGCGCAGGCCGTCGAACTCGCCGCCTTGGGCGCCACGCGCCGGCACAGGCCCGCCGGCCACGGCTGCTGCGGCGGGCAGGGCGGCGGCGGGTTGCTCGGGTTTGGGGTAGACGCACAGCTGGCCCGCCGGGCGCCACAGCGACCAGGCGCGGAAC
Organism: Ideonella sp. P3_A4; assembly: GCF_056403075.1. Classification (NCBI taxonomy): domain Bacteria; kingdom Pseudomonadati; phylum Pseudomonadota; class Betaproteobacteria; order Burkholderiales; family Sphaerotilaceae; genus Ideonella; species Ideonella sp. P3_A4. The sequence continues at coordinate 1,967 of NZ_JBFUGE010000653.1, forward strand.
AGGCCGAATGGGAAGCGCGTCTCGATCTTCAACAGCGGCAGTGACTGCAAGCCACGTCTTTCCGCCAGCACCCCGATGGCCACCGGCGATTGGCCCGCCGCGCCGATCTCGGCGAACGCCAGTTGTGCCGGCGCGCCCGATACCAGCACCCCAAAGCCCAGGCCATGTCGTGCGGCGCCGGGGTTGGTGACAACCACTTCGAGCGTGGCGCGGTCACCGGCGAATACAGGCGCGGGCGGCCGCGCATGCAGCGTCAGCCCGCGCAGGCTGTTGTGCGTCATGTGCATCGACGCAAGCGCGCTGCCGGCGAGCAGGAAGGTCAGCGCATAACCGAGGTTCAGCTGGTAGTTGATCGACGCGATCAGCAGCACCATCAGCGTCATGCCAAAGAACAGGCCGGCGCGGGTCGGCACGATGTAGATGTTGCGCTGGCTCAGGTGCCACTGCTCGGCCGGCCGGTGTCGGCCCTGCCACCAGGTGTCCACGCGACGGCGCAGCTTGCCCAGCATGGTGCGGTTCAAGCGGTTCAGGGAAGCGGCACCGCCTCGACCATCGCGCGTACCTGCTCGCGCCGGCCCCGGCCTGCACCGGCCACCGGCATCAGGCGGTGGGCAATGGCTTGCGGTAGCAGGGCCTGAAGGTCATCTGGCGTGACGTGGTCGCGCCCGGCCATCAGCGCCCGGGCGCGGGCCACACGCAGCACCGCAATGCCGGCGCGCGGCGACATGCCTTCGACGAACCACTGGCCCGAGCGGGTGGCGGCGATCAGGGCTTGCAGGTAGTCCAGCAACGCGTCGGACGCGTGGACCCCGGGCACCGCGGCCATCAGGGCTTGCAGTTCCTGCAGGCTCATGACGGGCTCGAGCCTGGCGATCGCATCGCGCCGGTCTTCACCGGCCAGCAGCGCGCGCTCGGCCTTCCGGTCGGGGTAGCCGAGCGTGATGCACATCAGGAAGCGGTCGAGCTGGCTTTCCGGTAGCGGGTAGGTGCCTAACTGGTCCGTCGGGTTCTGGGTGGCGATGACGAAGAACGGGGCGGGGAGGGGGCGCGTCTGCCCGTCGATGGTGACCTGGTGCTCTTCCATCGCCTCGAGCAATGCGCTTTGTGTCTTCGGCCCAGCGCGGTTGATCTCGTCGGCCAGCAGCACCTGGGCAAAGATCGGGCCGGAATGGAAAACGAACTCTTCCTTGGCGCGCTCATAGATGCTGACGCCGATCAGGTC
>NZ_JBFUGE010000654.1:0-3184 GCF_056403075.1 Ideonella sp. P3_A4
GGCTCGCGCCGCTAGGTCTCAGAGCGCAGCAGCTTCAGCCTTCGTCGGCTTGTCGCCGCTCTTGCCCGGCGACTGGATGTCCAGCAGCGTGTGGCCTTCGGCGTCCACGTCCACCGTCAGGCGGCCACCGTCGACCAGGCGGCCGAACAGCAGCTCGTCGGCCAGCGCACGACGGATCGTGTCCTGGATCAGGCGCTGCATCGGCCGCGCGCCCATCAGCGGATCGAAGCCCTTCTTGGACAGGTGCTTGCGCAGGCCGTCGGTGAAGGTCACCTCGACCTTCTTCTCGGCCAGCTGCTGCTCGAGCTGCAGCAGGAACTTGTCGACCACGCGCAGGATGATCTCTTCGTCCAGCGCACGGAAGCTGACGATCGCGTCCAGCCGGTTGCGGAACTCGGGCGTGAACAGGCGCTTCAGGTCGGCCATTTCGTCGCCCTGCTCACGTTTGGTCGTGAAGCCGATGGTCGACTTGTTCATCGTCTCGGCGCCCGCGTTGGTGGTCATCACGATGATCACGTTGCGGAAGTCGGCCTTGCGCCCGTTGTTGTCGGTCAGCGTGCCGTGGTCCATGACCTGCAGCAGCACGTTGAAGACATCCGGGTGGGCCTTCTCGATTTCGTCGAGCAGCAGCACCGAGTGTGGCTTCTTGGTGACGGCCTCCGTCATCAGGCCGCCCTGGTCGAAGCCCACATAGCCCGGGGGCGCGCCGATCAGCCGGCTCACCGCATGACGCTCCATGTACTCGCTCATGTCGAAGCGGATCAGCTCGATGCCCAGGATGTAGGCCAGCTGCTTCGCGACTTCGGTCTTGCCGACGCCGGTGGGGCCGCTGAACAGGAAGGCGCCGATCGGCTTGTCCGACTTGCCCAGGCCCGAGCGGGCCATCTTGATCGCGGCCGACAGCGCGTCGACGGCCGGGTCTTGCCCGAACACCACGCTCTTCAGGTCGCGTTCCAGGCTCTTGAGCTTGCCGCGGTCATCGCTGGACACCGAGGCGGGCGGAATGCGCGCGATCTTCGCGACGATTTCCTCCACCTCGTTGCGGGTGATGGTCTTCTTCTGCTTGCTCTTGGGCAGGATGCGTTGGGCGGCACCGGCCTCGTCGATCACGTCGATCGCCTTGTCGGGCAGATGACGGTCGTTGATGAACTTGGCCGACAACTCAGCCGCGGCCTGCAGCGCGCCCAGCGCGTACTTGACGCTGTGGTGCTCTTCGAAGCGCGACTTCAGGCCCTTCAGGATCTCGACAGTCTGCTCGACCGACGGCTCGACCACGTCGACCTTCTGGAAGCGGCGCGACAGTGCTGCATCTTTCTCGAAGATGCCGCGGTATTCGGTGAACGTTGTTGCGCCGATGCACTTCATCGCGCCCGACGACAGGGCCGGCTTGAGCAGGTTGCTCGCGTCCAGCGTGCCGCCCGATGCGGCGCCAGCGCCGATCAGCGTGTGGATCTCGTCGATGAACAGGATCGACTTCGGGCTTTCCTTCAGCTGCTTCAGCACGCCCTTCAGACGCTGCTCGAAGTCGCCGCGGTACTTGGTGCCCGCCAGCAACGCGCCCATGTCCAGCGCGTAAACCATGGCATCGGCCAGCACTTCAGGCACGTCGCCCTCGGTGATGCGCCAAGCCAGGCCTTCGGCGATCGCCGTCTTGCCCACGCCGGCCTCGCCGACCAGCAGCGGGTTGTTCTTGCGGCGGCGGCACAACACCTGGATCACCCGCTCGACTTCGCTTTCGCGGCCGATCAGCGGGTCGATCTTGCCTTCGCGGGCCAGTTGGTTCAGGTTGGTGGTGAACTGGTCCAGCGGCGAGCCCTTGCCTTCGGCGGCGCCGTCTTCCTTCTCGCCATCGCCCGAACTGCCCTCATTGCCCTTTTGCGGCTCGGGCGGGTCGGACTTCTTGATGCCGTGGGCGATGAAATTGACCACGTCCAGCCGGGTGACGCCCTGCTGGTGCAGGTAGTACACGGCGTGCGAGTCTTTCTCGCCGAAGATCGCCACCAGCACGTTGGCGCCGGTCACTTCCTTCTTGCCGCCGCCGGTGGACTGCACGTGCATGATCGCGCGCTGGATCACGCGCTGGAAACCGAGCGTCGGCTGGGTGTCGACCTCTTCGGTGCCACCCACCGTGGGGGTGTTTTCGCGGATGAACGCGACCAGGCTCTTGCGCAGGTCCTCGATGTTCGCCGCGCAGGCGCGCAGCACTTCGGCCGCAGAAGGGTTGTCCAACAACGCGAGCAGCAAGTGCTCGACGGTGATGAACTCGTGCCGCTGCTGGCGCGCCTCGACGAACGCCATGTGCAGGCTGACTTCAAGTTCCTGGGCAATCATGCGGCCTCCATAATGCATTGAAGCGGGTGTCCCGAGCGACGTGCAGCGGCGAGCACCAGCTCGACCTTGGTGGCCGCGACGTCTTTTGAGAAGACGCCGCAGACAGCCCGACCCTCATGGTGAATCTTCAACATGATGAGGGTGGCGGCTTCAAGATCAAGCCTGAAATATTCCTGCAGCACCATCACGACGAATTCCATCGGCGTGAAGTCGTCGTTGAGCATGACGACCTGGTACATCCGGGGTGGTTTGGTCCGTGCTGCTTTCTTCTCGGCGACAACCGAGCCGTCACCCTCGTCCGGCCGTGAGACCGAGGGCGGCAAAGCAGGCGGCTTGGGCGCTTTTGAAGGCATGAAATCAGTATAGCCAGTTGACCTTGGCAGCACAGGGGCAGGCTCATGTTCGCCGCAAACGGCAACAGGCCATTGAGTGAAAAACCGCCGTCACCCACCCCTTATCTAGGGGTGTCGACGTTGCCTGTCTGCTGAAGGCATGATGGACATGACCTCACGCCATTGACATCGCCGATCCGAGCCCACAAAAATAGCTGCACAAGCCCCTTCCACAAAGGGCGTCAGGGAGAAGTGATATGGACTTGATGGGTACCGTCAAATGGTTCAATGACGCCAAGGGCTTTGGCTTCATCGAACCGCAGGGCGGAGGCGATGACGTTTTCGCCCATTTTTCAGCCATCCAGATGGACGGCTTTCGCACCTTGAAGCAGGGCAGCCAGGTCGCTTTCGAGCTGGTGCAAGGCCCCAAAGGCCACTTGGCTCAGAACATCCGGGCGGTCGACGCCGCGGCGGCGTCCGAAGAACGACCGAACTGAGTCATCGCGTCGCAGGCTGCGTGG
>NZ_JBFUGE010000655.1:0-3178 GCF_056403075.1 Ideonella sp. P3_A4
GGCTTGTGCTGAGCCATCCGACCTTGCACGCCCAATGCGTAGCCGAACGGAACGGCCCTGTGCAGGCGGCGCCAGCGCCGTTGCATGTCGACGGCATGTATTTCAGGGACGCGCAGAACCGCGTCGTCCTKCTCAGGGGCATGAACGTGAGCGGGACCGGCAAGGTCCCGCCCTTCACGCTGCTGTCGGATGCCTCTCAGATGACGCAGCTGAAGAATTGGGGCGTCAACATCATCCGATTGACCTTCAACTGGGAGGCGTATGAGTCGACCCGATGCCAGTACGACGCGGGCTACCTCGGCGCCTACGAAACCGTGGCCCAGTGGGCAGAGGCCGCAGGCATCTTCGTGCTGGTCGACTTTCACCAGGACACGTATTCAAGATTCGCCAACCACGGCTGCGGCGACGGCTTCCCCCAGTGGGCGATCGCGTCCACCCTCACCCGCTACCAGCCCGACAACGGGTCGAGCTGCCAGTTCCTGATCCCGGGATGGTGGGGCGTCAGCGCCTTCCTGGACCCTAACTTCCATGCCACCTGGCACGCCTTCCACGGCGACGTTGAAGGCATCAAGAGCCGCTACATCGAGATGGTCGCTTCGGTCACGCAAGCGATGGCCAAGCACGGCAACGTGATCGGCTACGACCTGATGAACGAACCGTGGGGCTACGACTACGAGATCGCCGACGTCTACAACCGCGCATCGGCGGTCATCCGCGAGCGGCATCAGGGCGCCATCCTGTTCTACGAGCCGACGGCCGACGCGCCTGTCGTGAGCGCCCCGCAATGGACCGATGCCAATGGGCAGCCCCACCGTTACGACAACACGGTGTGGGCGCCGCACTACTACGAGTTCTCCGCCAACGTCTTGAAGAACTGGATGGGCGCCTCGCCTGACGGCACCTTCGCGGGCCAACTGGCGCAGGCCACCAAGAACGGCTCGGGCCACTTCCTCGGCGAGATGGGCGAGTGGTCCAACACGGCGCATGTGAACGGGTACATGGAATCGATCTACGACACCATGGACGCCCGCTTCATGTCCGGCGCGCAATGGGGCTACACGCCGCTGTGGACGCCGGACAAGCTCGACGGCTGGGACACCGAGGACTTCAGCGTCGTGGCCGGCGGCCAGCTGCGTTCGCAGCTGTACCACCCCAGGTTCTTTCCCCGCGCGACGGCGGGCACGCCGATCGGCTTTCGCACCTCGGCCACCTCGTTCTCGTACAGCTGGAACAACGTGCCCCAAAGCGGCAGCACGGAAGTCTTCATTCCGGCGGGCTACAGCGTAGATCAGTCCGTCATCAAGGTGAGCCCGTCGACGCTGGCCTGCCGCACGGAGCGCTCGCTGGACCAACAGATCCTGCGCTGCAGCGGCCCGGACGCTTCGCCCAGTTCCGTCGACTTCTCGTTGGCGCAACCGCTGGTCGACGGCGTCGTCTACCGCCTGACCAACCTGCACACCGGCCTGGTGGTGGACGTGGCGAACTGGTCAAAGAGTCCCGGCGACTCGGTGCATCAGTGGGAGTACGTCGGCGGCGCCAACCAGAGATGGAAAGCGGTCGACAAGGGCCAGGGTATGTGGAGCTTCGTCTCCGTCAACAGCGGCCTGTGCCTGAGCGTGCGAGGCGACGGGGTCGGCAGGGGGCGCGGCATCATCCAGGCGACGTGCAGCGACACGCACCCGAGCCAGCGTATTCGGCTGAACCACGTGGGCGGCAACGCCTTCCAAGTGGTCTTCAACCACAGCAACGGCTGCCTGGACGACAACAACTGGTCAACCGGCAACGGGGCCTGGTTGCAGCAATGGTCTTGCGCCAGCCCGGCCCAGGCCAACCAGGAGTGGCTGTTCCAGGTCGTCCAGTAGGCGGGCAACGGGCACAGCCCGCATCGCGGATGCCAAATCCGTCCTGGTAGAAACCCACCCGCCCCCGGCCGGCGCATGGCGGCCATGGGAAAATTGGCCCTCCTAACAACGACGGTTCTCGGGAGGGATCCATGACGCGATCAATCGCCGCCGCGCTGCTGCGCCTGGCACTGAAACTCACTTTGCTCGTCGGCGGCACCGCCGCTTTGGCTGATGCGCCGCCCGATGGGCAGAAGGCCTGGGACGAAGCGGAGAAGACCGCTCAGTCCGGCCCGGCCGACATCAAGCTGCTCGACAAGGCGGTGCTGAAGCTGCCCGAGGGCCGCGTCTTCATCCCGCAGCCGCAGGCCACCAAGCTGCTGCAGGCCATGGGCAACCCGGGCGAAGACCCGCGCCTGCAAGGCCTGATCTTCCCCAAGGGCGAAGACCAGAGCTGGTTCATGACGGTGCGCTACGAAGACTCGGGCCACATCAAGGACGACGACGCCAAGGAATGGAACGCCGACGACCTGCTGAAGAGCTACAAGGAAGGCACCGAGGCGACGAACGCCGAACGCGAAAAGCTGGGCGTGCCGGCGCTGGAGATCATCGGCTGGGCCGAGAAGCCGGCCTACGAGGCCAGCACCCACCGCCTGGTCTGGGCCATGTCGTCGCGCGAGAAGGGCTCGACCGACGCCGATGACCAGGGCGTCAACTACAACACCTACCTGCTGGGCCGCGAAGGCTACTTCAGCATGAACCTGGTGACCGGCCTGAAGGAGCTGCCGGCGCACAAGCCCGAAGGCCAGGCCATGCTGGCAGCGCTGAACTTCAACGAAGGCCAGCGCTACAGCGACTTCAACGAGAAGACCGACCACCTCGCTGAGTACGGCCTGGCCGCGCTGGTGTTGGGCGTCGGCGCCAAGAAGCTGGGCTTGCTGGCAGCAGCCGGCCTGTTCTTCGCCAAGTTCGCCAAGCTGATCATCCTCGGCGGGCTGGGCGGGCTCGCGGCCATCGGCAAGCTGTTCAGCCGCAAGAAGCAAGCCTGACGGCAGCCCCATGATCAAGCTGCTCTTGCTGCTGCTGTCCGGCGTCAAGCTGGGCAAGCTGCTGACCACCGGCGGCACGATGCTGCTGTCGGTGGTGCTTTATGCCTTCGTCTATGGCTGGCGTTACGCGGTGGGCTTCGTCGCGCTGATGTTCGTGCATGAGATGGGCCACTACATCGCCGCCCGCCAGCGCGGCCTGAACGTCGGCCTGCCGACCTTCATCCCGTTCGTCGGCGCCTGGGTCGAGCTGAAGGACATGCCGCACGACGCCGAGACCGAGGCCTACGT
>NZ_JBFUGE010000656.1:0-3172 GCF_056403075.1 Ideonella sp. P3_A4
AAGCCGGCGTGATGCCCAGCGAGCAACTGCTGGCTGAAATGGGCCAGTTCAACGAAGAGCTGGTGAAGGCCGGCGTCATGCAGGCCGGCGAAGGGCTGCACCCCAGCTCGAAGGGAGCCCGCGTGCGCTTTTCCGGCAAGAGCCGTGAGGTGGTCGACGGCCCGTTTGCCGAAGCCAACGAGCTGGTCGCCGGCTTCTGGCTCTGGAAATGCGCCTCGCTGCAAGAGGCGATCGAATGGGTCAAGCGTTGCCCGAACCCGATGCTGAGCGACTCGGAGATCGAGATCCGCCAGATCTTCGAAGCCGAAGACTTCGGCGAGGCCTTCACGCCGGAACTGCGCGAGCAGGAAGAGCGGCTGCGGGCTCAGATCGGCGGATGAGGCCAAGTCTGCAGGGCGTCCTGTCGCAGGCTCTGTTTGACCGGTCGCGCCTACAGGCCCAATTCACTCAGACCTGCATGCTCGTCGGGCCGCCGACCGGGCTTCCAGAAGTACTGCCGTTCGGACTCGCGAATCGGCAGGTCGTTGATGCTGGCGTGACGGTGGGTCATCAGCCCGGCCGCGTCGAAGGCCCAGTTCTCGTTGCCGTAGCTGCGGTACCACTGGCCAGAGTCGTCGTGCCATTCGTAGGCGAAGCGAACGGCGATGCGGTCGCCATCAACTGCCCACAGTTCCTTGATGAGTCGGTAGTCGAGTTCGCGCGACCATTTGCGCGTGAGAAAGGCCTGAACGGCTTCGCGACCGGTCACGAACTCCGCCCGATTGCGCCAACGCGTGTCCGGGCTGTAGGCCAGCGCGACGCGGGCCGGGTCGCGGCTGTTCCAGGCGTCTTCGGCGAGGCGAACCTTTTGGATGGCGGTCTCGCGGGTGAACGGTGGCAGGGGTGGGCGGCTTTCCATGGGTTTCCTTTTGAAGTGACAATCGAGGCCTGTAGACAGACTTGTCTACTTGGTTGATTGTGGCGGTTGTAGACAGGTCTGTCTACAATGCCCGCATGCTGACCGATGACACCCTCGACCTGAGCAGCCTGCCCGTGCGGGATCGAATCCTGTTGACGGCGCACGGCCTGTTCTACCGCGATGGCATTCGCGCCACAGGGATCGACCGCGTGATCGCCGAATCGGGCGTCACCAAGGTCACGTTCTATCGCCAGTTCCCAAGCAAGAACGACCTGATCTTGGCCTTCCTGGCACTTCGGCACGATCGTTGGATGGCGTGGTTCAAAGACGCTTTGATTCGCCACGGCAGCGAGCGCAAGGGTGTTCAGGCGTTGGTGCCCACCTTGGCCGAATGGCTCGGCCACGAAGAGTTTCGTGGCTGTGCCTTCATCAACAGTGTGGGCGAGCTCGGCGGTACCTTGCCGGAAGTGGTGAACGTCGCGCGTCGTCACAAGCAAGACATGGCCGACGTCATTGCGACGCTGTTGCCGCCGTCACGCGCGCGAACTCGCCACGCTCGGGCCTTGGCGCTTGCCGTAGACGGTGCCATCGTCCAGGCGCAGTTTCAGTCGGAGCCGCGAGAGGTCTTGAAAGACCTCGACTGCCTGGTTGAAGCGATGGAAGATTGATCAAGCGATGTGGCGTGCCGGCGTCGAAGTGCGCACCGTCATGGTGCTTGTTTACCCGTAGCCGGAGTGGCGCTTCGCCAAGGCAACATCTGCCCTTTCCGAAATGATCCAGCGCGATCAATCACAACAGAGGGGCTGATGATGAGGAGAGGGGGACGGCGAGCGTTTTCGCTGGGGTTGGTCACGTTGCTGACCATGGGCTCGCAGGCCTGGGCGGTAAGCGGCATCCAGTTCGATGGCACGACGCTCGTGCAAGGCGCCACGCTGGCCATGAATGGCAGTGGCAGCCGCTACCGGCTGATGTTCAAGGTCTACGACATGGCCTTGTACCTGCCACGCAAAGCCAACGCCGTGGATGCCGTGCTGAACATGGAAGGGCCCAAGCGCCTGGCCTTCGTGGCGCAGCGCGACATCCCGGGCACCGATCTCGGCCTCGCGTTCATCAAGGGCCTGCAGGCGAACAACACCAACGACCTGGTACAGCGCCACACGCTGTCGTCGACCCGGCTGATCGAGATCTTCTCGGGCAAGGCGAAGTTGGTCGCCGGGGACACCTTTGCGATGGACTACCTGCCCGGCAAGGGCACGCAGTTCTACATCCAGGGGCAGCCGCAAGGCGCGCCGGTGGGTGACGGCGAGTTCTTCGCCATGGTGCTGCGCATCTGGCTAGGGCCGCAGGCGGTCGAGCCGAACCTCAAGGACGCACTGCTGGGCATCGAGCGGCGCAACGCCTATTGAGCTTTTGGCTTCGGCGAGCGCAGGCGCCGGCGGTGCTCGCAGCCCTCAGGCTCGCTTCAACCGAATGTGCGCAATCAGCCCGCCATCGCGCGCATTGGCCAGTTCGAGATTGCCATCCATGCGCTGCAGCGATTTCTTGACGATCGCCAGGCCCAGGCCGGCGCCGGTGGCGGCGGTGCGGGCGGCATCGCCGCGGAAGAACGGCGTGGTCAGGTGCTCAAGCTTTTCGTGCGCCACACCTTGGCCGTAATCGCGCACGGTGACGATGATCGAGTCGCCCACTTGCACGTGCGTCACCTTGACCTTGGTGACGCCGGTGTCCACCGAGCGACCGTAACGGCGGGCGTTTTCGAACAGGTTGGCGAACACGCGGCCGAGCTCGGTGTCGTCGCCCTTGACGATCAGCCCCGGCGTCAGCCGCAGTGAGATGCGGATCTGCGAGGTGTCGCGGAAGGCGGCCGCCTCGCGCACGATCACATTGGTGAGGTCGACCGGGCCGGTGCGCGAATCGTCCGGCCGCGCGTAGTCCATGAACTTGTCGATGATCGCGTCGAGCTGATCGATGTCGGCCGCCATGTTGCGGCGGGCCTCGTCGTCGGCCACGCTGATCTCGGCCTCCAGCCGCAGGCGGGCCAGCGGGGTGCGCAGGTCGTGCGAGATGCCGGCCAGCATCACCGCGCGCTGCTCTTCCACCTTGGCCAGCTCGCGCGCCATTCGGTTGAAGCCGATGTTGACCGCGCGGATCTCGCTGGTCATCGTCGATTCATCGAGCCGTGAGTCGAACTCGCCCTCGCGGATGCGGCTGGCGGCGAACGACAGGTTCTGCAGCGGCCGGTTGATCAGCCGGGCGATCGTCACCGAGCCGAGC
>NZ_JBFUGE010000657.1:0-3170 GCF_056403075.1 Ideonella sp. P3_A4
CATCTCGTGGGTGGTGTCGGTCTACTTCGTGCCGTTCCTCGGCGCGTGGCTGTTGAAGACCAAGAAGACGCATGAAGGCGAAGCGCACGAGCTGTTCGACACGCCGTTCTACAGCCGCTTCCGCAAGGTGGTCGATTGGTGCGTCAACCATCGCTGGAAGACCATCGGCGCGACGCTGGCCATCTTTGCGCTCGGCATCGTCGGCATGGGCAAGGTGCAACAGCAGTTCTTCCCCGATTCGAGCCGGCCGGAGGTGCTGGTCGACCTGTGGCTGCCGGAAGGGTCGACCATCCAGTCGAGCAATGAGGTGGCGAAGCGCTTCGAAAAGCGCATGGCCACTGAGACCAGCATCGAGACGGTGACGGCCTGGGTCGGCAGCGGCGTGCCGCGCTTCTACCTGCCGCTGGACCAGATCTTCCCGCAGGCCAACGTCAGCCAGTTCATCCTGCTGCCCAAGAGCCTGCCTGAGCGCGAGGCGCTGCGCAAGAAGCTGCCCGAGATCCTGGCCAACGAGTTCCCGGAGGTGCGTGGCCGCATCAAGCTGCTGCCCAACGGGCCGCCGGTGCCTTACCCGGTGCAGTTCCGCGTCGTCGGGCCGGACATGGAGACGGTGCGCCATTGGGCCGACGAAGCCAAGGAAGTGCTGCGCAAGAACCCGAGCATGCGGGGCGTGAACGACAACTGGAACGAGCGCGTCAAGTCGCTGCGGCTCGAGATTGATCAGGACAAGGCTCGCGCCCTCGGCGTGACCAGCCAGTCGATCGCTCAGGCTTCGCGCGTGATGCTGTCAGGCAGCACGATCGGCCAGTACCGCGAGAACGATCGCCTGATCGACATCGTGCTGCGCCAGCCGGCGGACGAGCGCAATGCCATCACCGACATCGGCAACGCGTACATCCCGACGACCAATGGCCGCAGCATCCCGCTGACGCAGATCGCCAAGATCGGCTTCGGCTGGGAGCCGGGCGTGTTGTGGCGTGAAGGCCGCAAGTACGCGGCGACGGTGCAGGGCGACGTGGTCGACGGCGTGCAGGGCGCCACCGTCACCAAGGAAGTCTGGCCCGAGATGGCCAAGCTGCGCGATCGCATGCCTGAGGGCATGGACATCGAGATCGCCGGTGCGGTGGCCGAAAGCTCGAAGGGGCAGGRCTCGATTGCCGCCGGCGTGCCGCTGATGGCCTTCATCATGTTCACGCTGCTGATGCTGCAACTGCACAGCGTGTCGCGCGCCATCCTGGTGGTGCTGACGGCGCCGCTGGGCATCGCTGGTGTGGCGGGTGCGCTGTTGCTGTTGAACCGGCCGTTTGGCTTCGTTGCTTTGCTCGGCTTCATCGCGCTGGCCGGCATGATCATGCGCAACTCGGTGATCCTGATCGACCAGATCGAGCAGGACCGCCAGCGCGGTGTGCCGACCTGGACTGCGATCGTCGAGTCGGCGGTGCGCCGCTTCCGGCCGATCGTGTTGACGGCAGCGGCGGCGGTGCTGGCGATGATTCCGTTGTCACGCAGTCCGTTCTGGGGCCCGATGGCGGTGGCGATCATGGGCGGCTTGATCGTCGCGACCGTGCTGACGCTGCTGGCGCTGCCGGCGATGTACGCGGCCTGGTTCCGGGTTCGGCGGGAGCCGAACGGGGTGGTGTGAGAACCCGCCTGGAATAGGTAAAGCCCAGTACGGCGCGAATCGCCGAAGCCGTACCAGAGCCCAGTAGAATACGCGGTTTACCGGTTCGCCTGGCGCGAGCGGCCTGCGGCGCGAAGGCGTCTCGGGACGGTCGCGCCAGAAGCTTTTTCAAGAAGGCTGGGTCGACGAAGCCGGCTGGCGGGCGCGCCGGCCGGTCGGCTCGCTGGCTTTTCCCGCGCGGGTGGCGAAATTGGTAGACGCACCAGGTTTAGGTCCTGACGCCTTCACGGGCGTGCCGGTTCGAGTCCGGCCCCGCGCACCAGACACGTAACGCAACCAGAGTTCGCACCATGTCAGTCAACGTTGAAACCCTCGAAAAGCTCGAACGCCGCATCACGCTGACGCTGGCGGCCACCGAGATCAACTCGGAAGTCGAGTCCCGCCTGAAGAAGCTGGCCCGCACCGTCAAGGCCGACGGCTTCCGTCCGGGCAAGGTGCCGATGTCGGTCGTGGCCCAGCGCTACGGCTACTCGGTGCAGTACGAGGTGATGAACGACAAGCTGGGCCAGGCTTTCACCCAAGCCGCCAACGAAGCGCAACTGCGCGTGGCTGGCGTGCCCAACATCACCCAGAAGGACCAGGCGCCTGAAGGCGTGATGGCCTTCGACGCGACCTTCGAGGTCTACCCCGAAGTCAAGCTGGGCGACCTGAGCGCCGCCGAAGTCGAGCGCGTGTCGGCCGAAGTCGACGAGCCCGCGATCGACAAGACCGTCGAGATCCTGCGCAAGCAGCGCCGCACCTTCGCCCAGCGCCCGGCCGCTGAAGGCGCCGAAGTCGGCGACCGCGTGACGATCGACTTCGAAGGCAAGATCGACGGCGARCCYTTCGCMGGCGGCAAGGCCGARGRCTWCCAGTTCCTGATCGGCGAAGGCCAGATGCTCGAGCAGTTCGACTCGGCCGTGCGCGGCATGAAGGTCGGCGAATCGAAGACCTTCCCGCTGCAGTTCCCGGCCGACTACCACGGCCAGGATGTGGCCGGCAAGGAAGCCGATTTCATGGTCACGATGAAGAAGATCGAGGCCCAGAATCTGCCCACCGTCGACGAGGCCTTTGCCAAGTCGTTGGGCATCGCCGGCGGTACGGTTGAAGCGCTGCGCGCCGACGTCAAGAAGAACCTGGAGCGCGAGGTCAAGTTCCGCGTGCTGGCCCGCAACAAGGCCGCCGTGATGGACGCTCTGGTCAAGACCGCCGAGCTGGACCTGCCCAAGGCCCTGATCGAAGCCGAAGTGGGCCGCCTGACCGAAGGTGCCCGTGCCGACCTGAAGCAGCGTGGCGTGAAGGATGCCGAGACGGCGCCGATCCCCGCTGAGATCTTTACCCCGCAAGCCGAGCGCCGCGTGCGCCTGGGCCWGGTGGTGTCGGAGCTGGTTCGCCAGAACAGCCTGCAGGCCAAGCCCGACCAGCTGCAAGCCCACATCGAGGAAATGGCGCAGAGCTACGAGAAGCCGGCCGAGGTGGTGCGCTGGTACCTGTCGGACCGCCAGCGCAT
>NZ_JBFUGE010000658.1:0-3163 GCF_056403075.1 Ideonella sp. P3_A4
CTGCAAGGTAGCGCAGGATCGCGCCGGATTCCCAGACGACGAAGCCCTCGTCCTCGAGCGTCGGAACCAGACCGTTCGGGTTCAACGCCAGGAACGCTGGCGTGTCGACCACGCCAAAGTGCCGGCCTGCGTCAATGCGCTCGTAGCCCAGGCCAAGCTCTTCACAGCACCAGAGTACCTTTTGTACGTTGACCGAGTCGGCGTTGCCCCAGATGCGCAGCATGTGATTCCTTCTAACAATGCGGGTGCCGAGTGTCCTTCATGGGCAGCTTCRGCAAGCCTGATCGTTGATCACGCGCTTGACCTTCTCCAATGCGTCTCGAAGCACGTCCAACTCGACGGACCCGAGAGCCAGGCGCAGTGCGTGGGGCACGTGGGCRGTCGTCGAGAAGGGCTCTGCCGTCGACACCGAAATGCCTTCGGACACGAGCGCCATCGCCACCTTGTCGGCACGAAGCTCTTCCGCCAAGGGGAGCCAGGCGAAGTAGGACGCGGGATGGCGGACGCACCGAAGTCCGCTGAGAACTTCGGCAGCGATCGCTTGCCGAGCCATCGCGTCCTGGCGCTTCTGTTCTTCCAGCCGCGTGACCGTGCCGTCTGCCAGCCACCCGCAGGCGATCGTGGTCATCACGCCGGGCGTGTTCCAAGTGGTGGCCCGGATCGCGCGTTCGATCTTCGGCATCCAGGCCGCCGGTGCCGCGACAAAGCCGACGCGCAGCCCGGTCGCCACGCTCTTGGAGATCCCCGAGATGTAGACGGTTGTTTCGGGTGCCAGCGCTGACAAGGGGGCGGGTGGATCCGCCTCGAGGAAAGCGTAGGCCGCATCCTCGATGATGAGCAACCCGTGCCGGCGTGCGATTGCCACCAGCTGCCGCCGCCGGCTCGCGGCCATCACCCACCCCAGCGGGTTGTGCAGCGTCGGCATGGTGTACACGGCGCGCACACGCCGGCGTTTGCACAGGGCCTCCAGCGCATCTAGGTCGGGCCCCTGACCGGCCGCCGGGATCGGCGCCAGCTCCAGGCGCTGTGCCTCGGCGAGCACCTTGAACCCTGGGTAGGTCAGGGCGTCGACGGCGACCACGTCACCGGGCTGCAGCAGCGCCATGACGGTCGTCRCCAGCCCGTGCTGCGCGCCACCGACGATGGCGACCTGGTCCCCACTCACTGTCAGCCCGCGGCTCGCGAGGTGACGTGCCACCGTCTCCCGCTCGTGCGGGCGACCACCGTGCGGCTGGTAGCGCAACAGCGCTTCCAGATCACCGGAAGCGGCCAGCTGGCGCAGCGCTGATCGAAGCAGATCGGCCTGACCTGGCAACGACGGATAGTTGAAGTTCAAATCCACCATGCCGGTTGCCGCGGCGTGCTGATCGATGCCCAGTCCACGCGGCAGCAAGGCCTCTCGCACAAAGGTGCCACGGCCGGTCTCGCCGCTGACCAGGCCCATGGCCTCGAGCTCTGCATAGACGCGGGTCGCGGTGACGAGCGCCAGGCCTTCCCGGGCGGCGAGCTCCCGGTGCGTGGGCAGGCGGGTACCCGGCGCCAGGCGGCCTTCTCGAATCTCAGCCGCCAGCGTGTCGACCAGCGTCTTGTAGCGGGCGTGGGCCATGCGGCAATGTATCCATGACAATAATTTGATTGTATTGAATTCGGTGTCTACGATGTCACCATGCACATCGCCATCCTCACCTTTGAAGGCTTCAACGAGCTCGACTCGCTCATCGCGCTCGGCATTCTCAACCGCGTCAAGAAGCCGGGTTGGCGGGTGTCGATCGCCAGCCCCACGGCGCGTGTCCGGTCGATGAACGGCGTGGTGCTTGAAGCCCAGGCCACCTTGCGCGAGGCGAGTGCTGCCGATGCGGTGATTGTTGGCAGTGGCATGCAGACGCGGGAGGTGGTCGCCGACGCGGCCCTGATGGCGCAACTGCAGCTCGACCCCGCACGGCAACTGCTGGGCGCCCAGTGCTCTGGCACRCTCGTGTTGGCCAAGCTGGGGCTGCTCGACACCGTGCCCGCCTGCACCGACCTGACCACCAAGCCCTGGGTCGAAGAGGCCGGCATCAAGGTGCTGAACCAGCCCTTTGTCGCCAAGGGCAATGTGGCCACCGCAGGCGGCTGCCTCGCTTCGCAGTACCTGGCCACCTGGGTGATCGCCCGTCTGGAGGGCATCGAAGCGGCCAAGAGCGCGATGCACTACGTCGCCCCGGTGGGGGAGAAGGACGATTACGTCGCGCGTGCGATGCGAAACATCACGCCGTTTCTCGAAGGGATTCAGGCGACGGCGTGAGTGCCCCCGAGCCTACCCGCCAAGCTGTCCAGCAATTCCAGTGGCATCGCACCCCAGCGCAAGGCATGGCTGTGGAAGCGCTTCAGGTCGAAAGCAGCGCCCTCGTGCGCGCGGCAGGCTTCGCGCAGCTGCTGCCAGCGCAGATGGCCAACCTTGTAGCTCAGTGCCTGCGCCGGCATCACGCAATAGCGATCCACTTCGGCGCTGGAGCGGTTGGGCGTTTCGCCGACGGTTTGCACGAGGTAGTCGATGGCCTGCTGGCGCGTCCAACGATGAGCGTGCAGGCCGGTGTCCACCACCAGGCGGGCGGCACGAAACAGCATCGATTGCAGGTACCCGATGCGGCCCATGGGGTTGCGCTCATACAGCCCCATTTCGTCGGCCAGCTGTTCGGCGTACAGCGCCCACCCTTCGCCATAGGCGGCGAACCACAGCGTGCGCCGCATCATCGAAATCTCCGGTGTCTCCAGCGCCGTGGAGATCTGCATGTGGTGCCCCGGCACACCTTCGTGATATGCAAACGAAGGGGCGTACCAGCGCTTCCAGTCGCGCGTGTCGCGCAGGTTGACGTAGAACGCGCCGGGCCGGCTGCCGTCCGCCGAGCCTGAGGTGTAGTAGCCACGAGGTGCGCCGGCCTCGATGGCGGCGGGCACCGCGCGCACCTCCAGCGATGTCTTGGGCATTAGGTCGAACATGGCGGGCAGGCGCGCTTGTACGTCGGCCACAATGGTGCGCAACTCACTCAGCAGCTGCGCCTTGCCTTCGTCGTTGTTGGGGTAGACGAAGCGATCGTCCACCGCCAACGCTGCCAGCCGCTCGGCCACTGTGCCGCCGCGGAAGCCCTGCGCTTGCAAGGTCGCCTCGAGCTGGCTGGTGATG
>NZ_JBFUGE010000659.1:0-3148 GCF_056403075.1 Ideonella sp. P3_A4
TCCTTGGCGAGCGCCTTGTTGCGATCGTTCCAGCTTTGGGCCGTTTGCTGCTGCGCGTCGACACGCGCATTCAACTTGTTGACCGCATCACTGCCGCCCGACTGGATCTTGTCGCGCTCGGCGTTCAGTTCGCCTTCTTCCTTCTTGATGTCCGCCGCCTCTTTCTCCATCTTGCGGCGCTCGCGCTCGGCCGTCGGGCCGCTGCGGCCGGATTTCTCGAGCTCGTCCGACCGTGCCTGCAGGTCCTTCACCTTCGCCGAGAAGGCCGTCATCTTGGCATTGAGCGCATCGACAGATCCCCTGCTCGAAGACAGCGTCGCCTGCTCGGCCTTGATTGCGTCGGTCTCCTTCTGGATCTCGTCGCGCTCGGCATTGATCTTGGTCTGGCGCGCTTCCAGGTCGGACTTGCGCGCGGACAGCTCTGTCTGCTGCTTCATGCAAGCGCGCAGTTCGTCGCGCGTCATCACCTTGCCGGTGCCGGTCTTGCCGGTGAGTGTCTTGTTGTCGGCCTGGGCTTGGGCCGGGCCTGCGACGGTGGCGGCAAACAAAACTGCGGCCAAGGCGCCGGTAACGGAGAGATATTCGGTTCGCTTCATGAGATCCTCTAAATCGCTCGGGCTCGTGGCCCAGCCGCGCATCATGCCACCGCCTTTTGACTGCGCGCCCCTCACCTCGGGAAAGCACATGTCACAAAGCATTCACGACTTCCACGACGACCCGCGCAACGCGGACATTCGCATCTGGGTCAACGGCGCGCTGAAGTCGCGGGTTGACGCCACCGTCTCGGTCTTCGACAGCGGCTTCGTGCTGGGCGACGGCGTTTGGGAGGGTTTGCGCGTCGTTGGCGGCCACCCCGTTTTCCTCGACGCCCACCTGGACCGGCTGTTCGAAGGCGCCAAAGCAATCGCGCTGAAAATCGGCCTGACGCGCGAAGAGCTGACGAAAGCCATCTACGACACGCTGGCCGCCAACAAGATGGACGACGGCGTGCACATCCGGATGATGGTCACGCGCGGCGTCAAGCGCACGCCTTACCAGGACCCGCGCGCTGCGTTGGGCCAGGCCACCGTCGTGATCATTCCTGAGTGGAAGCTGGCCAAGCCCGAGACGCTGTCCGCCGGCCTGAAGCTGTTCACCGTGCATGTGCGGCGGGGCTTCCCCGATGTGCAGGACCCGAAGCTGAACAGCCACAGCAAGCTCAACTGCATCACCGCCTGCATCCAGGCGATCGAAGCCGGTGCCGACGAGGCGCTGATGCTCGACCCGCACGGGTTCGTCGCGACCTGCAACTCGACCCACTTCTTCATCGTCCGCAAGGGCGAGGTCTGGACGTCGTCGGGCGACTACTGCCTGGGTGGCATCACCCGTTCGAACGTGATCCAGGTCTGCCGCGAAGCCGGCATCCCGGTGTTCGAGAAGAACTTCAGCCTGACCCAGGTCTACGGCGCCGACGAGGCCTTCTGCACCGGCACTTTTGCCGGCGTGGTGCCCGTGCGCACGATCGACGGCCGCGACTACGACACCATCCCGGGGCCGATGGTGACGCGGCTGCAAGGCCTGTACAAAGAGCTCGTGCGGCGCGACGTCGCGGGGCGCACGAAATGAGCACCACCCAGCAGAATCCGCTGCGCGTCGCGATGTGGAGCGGGCCGCGCAACATCTCGACCGCGATGATGCGGGCCTGGGAGAACCGCGGTGACTGCGCCGTGAGCGACGAGCCGTTGTACGCCGCCTACCTGGCCGCGACCGGGTTGGACCACCCGGGCCGCGACGAGATCATTGCCGACGGTGACACCGACTACGAGCGCGTGGCCCAGACGCTGTCGACCGGGCCGGTGCCAGGCGGCAAGCCGGTCTGGTATCAGAAGCACATGACGCACCACCTGCAGGCCAGGTACTCGACGTCATGGGTCAACGGGCTGGCCAACGTGTTCCTGATCCGCGACCCGGCCGAGGTGGTCGAGTCGTACCTGAAATCGCGCGCAACCGTGGCGCCCGAAGACATCGGCCTGCTGCAGCAGGTCAAGCTGTTCGACCAGGTGTCGGACCACCTGGGCCACGCCCCGGCGGTGATCGACGCCGACGACTTCCTGCGCGCCCCCGGCCCTTACCTCGAGGCCCTGTGCGAGCACGTGGGCCTGGGCTTCAGCGAGAACATGCTGGAATGGCCCGCGGGCCGACGCGACAGCGACGGCATCTGGGCACCGTACTGGTACGACGCAGTCTGGAAGTCGACCGGCTTCGAGCCCTGGCGGGAACGTTCGCCGCAGCTGAGCGGCGAGGCCTTGCGGGTCGCCGAAGCCTGTCGGCCGGCCTACGACAAGCTGCGCGCCCAGCGACTGGTATTGGAGTGATCCCGAGACCGCGTCGGTAGGCGCGCGAAGCGCCGCCGCCCATCCAGTGGCGTGCGCGGATCCGGCTTGTATGGTTGCGGGGTTGGGGTGGAGGGCCTGAAATCCGGAGATCGGCCTGGGACCGACTGGCGAAGACTGCCCCCACCCCGCCTGCCAGCGTCGATAGAGAACTGCGCGGCCGCCGACAAGGCTGACCGCCGATCTGAGTGCAAGCCAACGCGGCTGGCGGGTCCCCACCCCAACGACTGTCATTGTCGATAGGGGAGACCTGACCATGCAAGATCAAGCTGTATTTGCCGGCATCGATGCTTCCAAGGCCGAGCTGGTGGGTTGTGTTCATGGCGGCCAAGGCTGCGCCGCGCTGCCCAAYCAGGACGCTGCGGTGGCTGCCTGGTTGCGCACCTTGCCCAAAGGGGCCAAGGTMGCCGTGGAGTCCACGGGYSAGTGYCATCTGACGCTGGTGCGCCAAGCCGTTCGCCTGGGCRTCACGGTGTATGTCCTGAACGCCCGTGACGTGTACTTCTACGCCAAGGCGCTGGGTATGCGGGCCAAGACCGATCGGGTGGACGCCCGTGTGATTGCRCGGTACCTGGCCGAGCATCACGCTCAGCTGCGCCCGTACCAGYCGCCCTCGCCAGTGCAGGCYGAGATCGAGCAGCTACTGGGTCAGCGCTGGGTAGCCGTGACCAAGCGCACTGCGCTGCGTCAGGCGTTGCGCGGTAGTCCAGCCATTGACCAGCAGGTCCAGCACCTGGATGCCGGCTTCGACAGCCTGCTGCAGGCGATCGATCAGC
>NZ_JBFUGE010000660.1:0-3144 GCF_056403075.1 Ideonella sp. P3_A4
ATTGTGCCCTTGGGTGAAAAGCCTGGCTTGCGCGCTGTCAGTTGAAGGCGCTCAGGGCGCCGTGCGCGGCAGATCGCCGCCAGCGGTGGCCTGCGGTGCACGGCGGGCGCCGTTGAAGCGCTTGGCCCAGTAGTCGACACGCATGTCTTCGACCCGCACCTCGCCGCCGGCACGGGGCGAGTGGATGAATTTGCCGTCGCCCACGTAGATGCCCACGTGCGAGAAGGTGCGGCGCAGGGTGTTGAAGAACACCAGGTCACCGGGCTTCAACTCGTCTTTGTTGATGCTGAAGAAACCGGGCGCCTTGGCCTGTTCGTCGGCCCGGCGGGGCAGGACCAGGCCAATGCTGTTTTCGAACACGTAGCGGGTGAAACCCGAGCAGTCGAAGCCGTTTTCCGCTGAGGTGCCACCGCGGCGGTAACGCACGCCGATGAAGTTCATCGCGCCCATCACCAGGTCGGTGGTCTTTTCGCGCACCTGGCCCAGCAGGCTGGGGTCGGCCGGGGGCGGCGAGGCGATGATTGCGCCGTTCGGTTGGATCATGCCGCGGTCTTGCAGCAGCTGCATCACCGGGTCGTGCGCGGCGCCCGAAGGGGCGGCCTGGCACCAAGCGGTCGCCAGCGCCAGGGCGCCAGCCAGCATCCAGCTTCGAGGGGCCATGCCGGTTGGGAGCCGGCCCAGCGGGGAGAAAGAGAACCTCAGCACGGGCGGCAGGATACGGGCCACAAACTAGGGGTGTCAAGCGGGTTAGCCGCGGAAAAGCCAGTGTTTTCAAATACTTGCAGATGCGAACCGGCGTTTTTTCCAGGGAGAACCCTGGGTTCGCACCGAGGCGGGCATGACCAGCCTTGAGCATTGCGCCACGGCGCGCAGAGATACCGCGGGCCACAATGCGCGTTTTTGCTCAAGGCGGGGGCGGTTCACACCGTGTTACCGCCTGGCAAGAACCGCGGAGCCACCCGCTCTGCGGATTTCCAAGTGGTCTGATGGAGACAGGATTGCCAATGAAAAAGACATGGATGGTGATGGCCGCCTGCAGCGCGATTGGCGCGTGCTGGCCTGGGGCATATGCAGCCGAAACGGCCCAGATGGTCGGCCCGGCCTTTCCCGACTTTCAAACCGTGGCGCAAGTGCGCCAAGCCTGCGACACCGGGCTGCGCGCGGCCAAGGCCCGCGTGACGGCGCTTGAAAAGGTGCCTGCCTCGCCCGGCTGGATCGGCGATTACGACGCCTACTACAGCGCGACCGAAGACGCCTACGGCCCGATCGGCTTCATCAGCAACGTGCACCCTGACCAGAAGGTGCGTGATGCCGCCGAGGCCTGCGACCTGCGCTGGCAGGACTTCTTCACCAGCACGAGCCAGAACGCCAAGCTGTACCGCGCCGCCAAGGCCTCGGTGCCCRCCGACGATATCGACCGCGAAACGCTGCGCCAGGCGCTGGAAACGTTCGAGGACTCGGGCGTCGGCCTGCCGCCGGCGCAGCGCGCCAGGGCCAAGCAGCTGTCCAACCGCATCAGCCTGCTGGGCCAGCAGTTCGAAAAGAACGTTCGCGACAGCAAGACCAAGGTCGAATACACCGACGAAGAGCTGGCTGGCGTGCCCGAGGGCGTGCTGAAGGCCGCCAAGCGCGACGCCAAGGGCCACGCCCTGCTGGGCCTGGACTACCCCACCTATTACCCGGTGATGGAGCGCGCCGAGAAGGCCGCCACGCGCGAAAAGATGTGGCGCGCCAAGATGAATGAGGGCGGTGCCGCCAACCTGAAACTGCTGGCCGAGATTGCCAAGCTGCGCCGCGACTACGCCAAGCTGTTCGGCTTCGACAGTTATGCCGACTTCACGCTTCGCCGCCGCATGGCCAAGAACACGGCCAACACCACCCGCTTCCTCGACGAGGTCAAGCAGGCCGTGACCGACAGCGAGCGCCGCGACATCGTCGACCTGCGCGAGGCCAAGGCCAAGCACCTGGGCCAGCCGCTGGACAAGACCACGCTGGACCGCTGGGATGTGGCCTTCTACACCGAGCGCCTGCGCAAGGAGCGCTTCACGGTCGACGAGGAATCGTTCCGCCCGTACTTCCCGCCCGAGGAAAGCCTGCAGTTCGTGATGCGCATCGCCGAGTCGATGTTCGGCATCAAGTACACGCCTGTGCAAGCCAAGCTGTGGCACCCCGAGGCGAAAGCCTATGCGGTCAGCGACGCCGCCACCGGCAAGCCACTGTCGAATCTGATCGTCGACCTGTACCCGCGTGAGGGCAAGTACAACCACGCCGCGGTGTGGTCGTACCGCGGTGGCTCGACCAAGACTGGCCGCGTGCCGCAAGCGGCGCTGGTGGTCAACTTCGACCGTAAGGGTCTGACGATCGAGGAGCTGGACACGCTGCTGCACGAGTTCGGCCATTCGCTGCACAGCAATCTGTCGATGACCCGCTACGCGGTGAACTCCGGCACCAGCACCCAGCACGACTTCGTCGAAGCCCCGTCGCAGATGCTGGAAGACTGGGTCTTCGACCGCAAGGTGCTGAAGCTGTTCCAGGACGTCTGTCCGACCTGCAAGCCGGTGCCTGACGAGCTGATCGAGAAGGCTCGCTCGGCGCGCGAGTTCACCAAGGGCAGCATGACGGCCCGCCAGCACCTGTACGCCAGCTTCGACCTGGCGTTGCACACCGCAGGCGCACCCGAGCCGATGGCGCTGTGGGCGAAGATGGAAGGCGACACGCCGCTGGGCTACGTGCCGGGCACGATGTTCCCGGCAGGCTTTGCCCACGTGGCGGGCGGCTACGGCGCCGGCTACTACGGCTACCTGTGGAGCCTGGTGGTGGCAATGGACCTGCGCACCGCCTTTGCCGCCGACCGGCTGGACCCGGCGGTGGGCAAGCGCTACCGCGACACAGTGCTGAGCCAGGGCGGTCAGCGCCCGCCAGAGTTGCTGGTCAAGGACTTCCTGGGCCGCGACATGAGCCCGAAGGCCTTCTTCGACTACCTGGCGAAGTAAGCCACTCGCCAAGTCAGTAGACGTCGGGCGCACGTGCACCCGACGAATCAAAAGCCGGCGCCAGCCTTCGTGCTCGCGCCGGCTTTTCTTTATGCCGTAGTCGACAAGGAACGCAACGTATAACGCGTTAGCGGTATGCCATTGTTTGAGA
>NZ_JBFUGE010000661.1:0-3144 GCF_056403075.1 Ideonella sp. P3_A4
GCTCTACATGCTGGGCCTGGGCACTTGGGGCTTTGGCGGCCCGGTTGCGCTGGTGGGCTACATGCACCGCGACCTGATCGACGGCCGCAAATGGTTCACCGAGGCCGACTACCGCGAAGGCATGGTGCTGTCGCAGTTGATGCCAGGGCCGCTGGCAGCGCAGCTGGCGATCTATCTTGGCTATGTGCATTACCGCGTGCTCGGCGCGACGCTCGTCGGCTTGGCGTTCGTGATTCCATCCTTCCTGATGGTCGTGGCGATCGGCGCGGCCTATGTCGAATTCGGCGGCATCTCGTGGATGCAGGCCGTGTTCTACGGCGTGGGCGCGTCGGTGATCGGGATCATCACGATGAGCGCCTACAAGCTCGCGACCAAGAGCCTGGGCAAGGACAAGCTGCTGTGGGCGATCTTCGCCGTCAGTGCCGTCGTCACGTTCGTCACCCAAAACGAGTGGGTGGGCCTGTTCATCGGCGCCGGCATCCTCGTGTGGCTGCTGCGGGCACCGCCCAAGAACCTGGGCAACAAGTTGCGCAGCAGCGCAGCCGCTTCGGCACCGATCGTCGCGGGTGTCCTGGCCACGGCCTCCACCGACGGTAGCCGATTGATGCAGATCGCTGGATTTTTCGCCTACGCCGGCAGCTTTGTCTTCGGCAGCGGCCTGGCGATCGTGCCGTTCCTCTACAGCGGCGCCGTGGTCGAGCATCACTGGCTGAACGACCGGCAGTTCGTCGATGCCGTGGCCGTGGCGATGATCACGCCAGGCCCGGTGGTGATCACGACGGGCTTCATCGGCTACCTGGTCGCGGGCTTTCCCGGTGCAGTGGTCGCCGCGCTGGCCACGTTCGTGCCTTGCTACCTGCTCACGATCCTGCCGGCACCGTACTTCAAGAAGCACGGCAAGCATCCAGCCATCGTCGCCTTCGTCGACGGCGTGACCGCGGCGGCGGTCGGCGCACTCGCCGGCGCGGTGCTCGTGATCGCACAACGCTCGATCACCGACTGGCTCACTGCAGCACTGGCGATCGTGACCGCCGGCATCCTGTGGAAGTGGAAGCTTCCCGAGCCGCTGGTGGTGATCGCTGCCGCTGTCATTGGCCTGGTCGCGTATCCGCTGATGAAGCACGCTTGATTGCACCCTCAGGAGATAACCATGGATTTCCAGATTCGACCTTTGACCCTCGACCTGGGCAGCCTGCATGGCTTGTCACAGAAGCTGATCGCCAGTCACCACGAGAACAACTACAGCGGCGCCGTGAAGCGCCTGAACGCGATCCGCAAGCAGCTCGCCGAAATCGACTGGGCCGCGGCACCCGTGTTCATGGTCAACGGCCTGAAGCGTGAAGAGCTGATCGCCGCCAACTCGGCCTGGTTGCATGAGCTGTACTTCGACAGCCTGGGCGGCGACGGGGCGATCGGGCCGCAGGGGCTGGCGACCGTGTTGGAGCGCGACTTCGGCTCGTTCGACCGCTGGCGCGCAGAGTTCACCGCGCTGGCCAAGGCGATGGGCGGCGGCTCCGGCTGGGCGCTGCTGTCGTGGTCATCGCGCGAGGGCCGGTTGATCAACCACTGGGCGGCTGACCACACGCACCTGCTGGCCGGTGCCACACCTATCCTGGCGCTGGACATGTACGAACACGCCTACCACATGGACTTCGGCGCCAAGGCCGCGGCGTATGTCGACGCGTTCATGGGCAACGTGCACTGGGGCCGGGTGGCGCAGCGCTTCACGGCCACTGTGGCCAGCGACGCACTGCCGCTGGCCATCGGCCACGCCGCATTGCCCGAGGGCGCGCAGTTGGTGGACGTGCGCAAGGCGCAGGCCTATGCCGATGCCCGTGACCTGCTGGCCGGCGCGAGCTGGCGCGACCCGGCCAAGCTGCCGTCCTGGGCCACCGAACTGGACCGCGACAAGCCGGTGGTGGTGTATTGCCGCCACGGCATGGAGGTCAGCCAGGCGGCGGCGCTGTCGCTGCGCACCATGGGCTACCAAGCCACTTACCTGCTGGGTGGCATCGAGGGCTGCCGCGACGCCGGCGTCGCGATGACGATCAAGCCCTGAACGGAGCTCACCATGAAGTGGGTCACCCGCGAACGCCCGAAGATCGACCGCATCGCCTGCCCTTGGCTGATTGCGCGCTTCATCGATGAGGCGCCCGAGTTCCTCTACGTGCCGGCCGGCGAGGTGCTGGCCGTCGCCGAGACGACTGGCGCGGTGCCCTACGACATCCCCGGTGTCGAGATGAGCCACGTCGGCGAGCTGTGCAGCTTCGACGCGTTCCTCGCGAAGCACCAGCTGGACGACCCGGCGCTGCAGCAACTGGCCGCCATCGTGCGCGGCGCCGACACCTCGCGGCTGGACCTGACGCCCCAGTCGGCCGGTCTGTATGCGCTGTCGCTCGGCCTGTCGCAGAACTTCACGAACGACCACGAGATGCTGGCCCACGGCATGGTGATGTACGACGCGCTGTATGCGTGGTGCCGCTCGTGCCAGGACGAAACACACCAATGGCCGCCGGTGAAGGCAGCCTGACCGCCTTCTCGGCTACATCTGCTTGAACAGGTGCAGGAATGAGCGGCTGACCGGCAGCACCTCGGGCCGGCCCTTGAGGTAGATGTCGGCCGTTTCGTTCAGGCCGCGGGTCACGTGGCTGATCGCGCGCAGGTTGACGACGACCGAGCGGTGGACTTGCGCAAACTGGGCGCTGTCCAGTTGCCCGAGCAACTCCTTCAGCGGCGTGCGGATCAAGGCCTCTGCAGGCTTGCCGCCATCGCCGCGCCAAGCGATCAGCGTGTACTTCTCGTCGGACTTCAGGAAGTCGATCTCGTCGACCGCGATCATCCGCACCGTCTGCCCGACCATCGCGCGAATCCAACGCAAATGCGCCGGAGCGGCGCCGCGCTGCAGCTGCGCCGCCAATTGCTGCAGCAAGGCCTCGGTGGCCTGCGCGGGTTGGGCCGTGCCCAGCCGTGCCTGCAGCCGCGCCACGGTATCGGCCAGGCGCGCCGGCTCGACAGGCTTGACCAGGTAGTCGAGCACGCCGTGCTCGAACGCCTTCAGCGCGTACTGGTCGAACGCGGTCACGAAGACCAGGTGCGCGCGGCGCCCAATCTCGCGCGCCGCTTCGACACCCGACAGGCCAGGCA
>NZ_JBFUGE010000662.1:0-3143 GCF_056403075.1 Ideonella sp. P3_A4
GCGCCCTGCACGGAGGCTTGGGCCTTGGCTTGATCGAGCTGCGCACGGGCCGTCTTCATCGCAGTGTCGCGACGCTCCAGCTCAGCAGCGCCGATGAAGCCCTGGTCACGCAGTTCCTTGAAGCGCTTGTAGTCGGCGCTGACCTGGTCGAGGTTGGTTTGAGCGGCAGCCAGCGCAGCACGGGCGGCTTCCTGGCCCAGACGCAAGTCCTGCCCGTCCAGCTGAGCCAGCACCTGGCCCGCCTTGACGGAGTCGCCCAGGTTCACCGAACGGCTTTGCAACTTGCCGCCAACGCGAAAGCCCAGGCGCGACTCGGTGCGGGCGCGGATCTCGGCCGCGTACTCATGCGCGGTCACCGTTTCGCTGCCGCTGATGGTGACAGTGCRCACGGCGCGCACCGGCTCGGGCGGGGCCTCTTTCTTGGCGCATCCCACCAGACTCAGGGCGGACAGAGTGATGACGGTGGCGACGAACAGCGGCTTCTTCATGGCAGAAACTCGGTGAAATCAGCCGCCGGACGCGGCGGCTGGTGTGGATGTAAAGGTCACATTACTGACTGACCGGTCAGTAATATAGGGTCTGTACGGATCGCCGTCAACGCTTTCCCGCACCAAACCTGCCTCAAGCGTGCAAAGGCACAATCCGCGCCCTGTGAGCGTCGAGCATTACGAAAACTTCCCGGTCGCGTCCTGGCTGTGCCCGCAGCCGCTGCGCGCCCCCATCACCGCGATCTACTGGTTCGCGCGGGTGGCAGACGACATCGCCGATGAGGGCGACGCGCCGGTGGCGCAGCGTCAGGCCGACCTCGCCGCTTACCGCGCCGAACTGGCTCGCGTGGCCGCCGGTGAAGCGCCCGCCACGCGCTGGGCGGCCGTTTTCACGCCGCTGTCGAAAGCCATGCGCGAACATGCGCTGCCGCCCCAGCTGCTCGACGACCTGCTCGATGCCTTCGTGCAAGACACCGGCAACCCGCTGTACCCCGACCGCGCCACGCTGCTGGACTACTGCCGCCGCTCCGCCAACCCGATCGGCCGCCTGCTGCTGCACCTGTATGGCATCCGCGACGAGACGGCGCTGGCCCGCAGCGACGCCGTCTGCAGCGCACTGCAGCTGATCAATTTCTGGCAGGACCTGAGCGTGGACCTGCCGCGTGGCCGCTGCTACCTGCCACAGGCCGATGCCACCCGCCACGGCTTGCGCGCCGAGGCGGTCCAAGCTGGGCCCGCCGGAGTGGACGAAAAAGCCCTGGTCCGCGATTTGTGCCGTTGGGCGCAAGATCTGATGCTCGAAGGCGCACCACTGGCACGGCAGATTCCCGGCCGCGCCGGCTGGGAACTTCGGCTCGTCGTGCAAGGCGGGCTGCGCATTCTTGAGAAAATCGCCGCCATGGACTTCGCAACCCTGTCACGACGCCCTGCGCTAACCCGCTGGGACGCCCCTCGCCTGCTCTGGCGCGCGCTGATGCAATCGCCCGGAGCCGCGCGTTGACCGGCCCCGCCGCACACACGCCCGCACAGTACGTGCAGGAAAAGGCGGCCGGCAGCGGCTCGTCCTTCTACTACGCGTTCATGTTCCTGCCGCCGCCGCGGCGGGCCGCGATCACCGCGTTCTATGCCTTCTGCCGCGAGGTGGACGACGTGGTCGACGAAGTGCATGACCCGCATGTCGCACGGACCAAGCTGGCCTGGTGGCGCAATGAGGTCGCACAAGCCTTCGCCGGCAAGCCGACCCACCCGGTGATGCAAGCGCTGATGCCGCTGGCCGCCGACTACGCGATCGAGATGCGGCACCTTCACGCCGTGATCGAAGGCTGCGACATGGACCTGTCGCAGAACCGCTACCTCGACTTCCCGGCGCTGGCCAACTACTGCCACCTGGTTGCCGGCATCGTCGGCGAGGTGGCCTGCAACATCTTCGGCCGCACCCAAGAGTCCACCGTCGCCTACGCCCACAAGCTGGGCCTGGCGATGCAGCTGACCAACATCATCCGAGACGTCGGCGAAGACGCCCGCCGCGGCCGCATCTACCTGCCAATCAACGAACTGCAGCAGTTCGATGTGAAGGCGCACGAGCTGCTGAAGCGCGAGGCGCCCTGGGGCTACAGCGACCGCTTCCAGGCGCTGATGCGATTCCAGGCCGAACGGGCGCACAAGTTGTACGACGAAGCCATGGCCTTGCTGCCGGACGCCGACCGCTCGAC
Organism: Ideonella sp. P3_A4; assembly: GCF_056403075.1. Classification (NCBI taxonomy): domain Bacteria; kingdom Pseudomonadati; phylum Pseudomonadota; class Betaproteobacteria; order Burkholderiales; family Sphaerotilaceae; genus Ideonella; species Ideonella sp. P3_A4. The sequence continues at coordinate 2,201 of NZ_JBFUGE010000662.1, forward strand.
GCAGAAGCCCGGCCTGATGATGGCCAACATCTATCGCACGCTGCTGCGTGAGATCGAGAAGAGCCAGTTCCAGGTGTTGCACCAGCGCACGTCGCTGACGCCGCTGCGCAAGCTCTGGATCGCGGCGCGCACACACGTCACTGGCCGGTGAACGAGGCATGCAGCGCCGTCGGGCGGCAGTTTGAGGCGATGCGTCGGTGACTGAGGCTGCGCGCCGAGTGGCCGTGATCGGCGGCGGCTGGGCCGGCCTGGCCGCTGCCGTGCGCGCTTGCTCACTCGGCCACCAGGTCASCCTGTTCGAGATGGCGCCGCAACTGGGCGGCCGCGCCCGTTCGGTGACCCACGACGGGCTGACGCTGGACAACGGCCAGCACATCCTGATCGGCGCGTACCGCGACACGTTGGCGCTGATGCGCCAAGTCGGCGTGGACCCGGACACTGTGCTGCACCGTCAACCGCTGACGCTGTGCTACCCCGACGGCAGCGGCCTGCGCCTGCCGCCCGGCCCCGCCCTGCCCGCGTTTGCGCGCGGTGTGCTCGGCTGGCGCGACCTGCCCTGGCGCGACCGGCTGGGCCTGCTGATGCTGGCCGCGCGCTGGCGCCTGCAAGGCTTTCGCTGCCCGCCGGCCATGACCGTGGCCGAACTGGCGCACCRCTGCCCGCCGCAGGCTTACCGGGAGTTGATCGAGCCGCTGTGCGTGGCGGCACTCAACACGCCTGCTGAGCAGGCCAGCGCCCAGGTGCTGCTCACTGTCTTGCGAGACGCGCTGTTCGGCGCCCCAGGCGCGGCGGACCTGTTGCTGCCGCGAGCACCGCTGGACGCTCTGCTGCCCGCCGCGGCCTTGCAATGGCTGCAAGCCCACGGCGCCCAAGTCGCTTTGAGTCGCCGAGTGATGCAGATCGCCGTCGACGTTGACTTGGTCACCGTCGACGGCGAAGGCTT
>NZ_JBFUGE010000663.1:0-3142 GCF_056403075.1 Ideonella sp. P3_A4
GGCAGTTCCAGCGCCCTATCGAAGAGTTCTTCACGGTCGTCAATTGGGACCAGCGCGGTGCCGGAAAGACGTTGGGCGAGACCGACCCCGAGTCGATCAGCGACACCATCCACATCCCGCGTTATGTCGATGATGCGATCGAGGTCGCCGAGCACATCCGCGCCAAGTATGGCCAGCGCAAGATCATCTTGATGGGGCACAGCTGGGGCACGGTCGTGGGCATGGGCGCTGTGCTGAAGCGACCCGATCTGTTCCACGCCTATGTCGGCGTCGGGCAGAACATCAACACCCGCGAGAACGAGCGCGTCAGCTTCGAGTTCGGGCTGGCGCAGGCCAGGGCGCATGGCAACGCTGAAGCGGTGAAGGAGCTGGAGTCGATCGCGCCGTACCCGGGCAACCAGCCGATCACCCGGGAGCGGATCATCATCGCCCGCAAATGGCCACAGTTCTACGGCGGACTGAGCGCCTATCGCCAAGAGTCGCCCTACTTCTACGACGCGCCGCTGCTGTCGCCGGAGTACGAATACAAGGACCGCCTCGCCGTCGACCAGGGCAACCTGTTCACGCTCGGCCGGATCCTGCCGGAGTTCCTGAACGTCGATTTCACCGGGGTCCGCTCGTTCCCGATCCCGGTCGTGATGTTCATGGGCCGGCACGACTACACCACCCCGTCGGAGCCGACGGCGAAATGGCTGGAGGCCGTCAAGGCGCCCTACAAGCAGGCGGTCTGGTTTGAGCGTTCTTCCCACATGATTCCGTGGGAAGAGCCTGGCAAGATGCTGGTCAGCTTGCTGAAATACGTGCGCCCACTGGCCGTGCCGGGAGAACCCGGCGGCTGAGCGGCCCAGCAGGCATGTTGCACAGGAGCCCAGGATGAACACCGCCGCCGCGCCCTTGGTCAACCCGAAGAGCTTTCACAGCTTTGCCGAGTTCTACCCGTTCTACCTGGGCGAGCACAGCAACCGCACCTGCCGGCGGCTGCACTTCGTCGGCTCGACGTTGTCGCTCGCGTGCCTGGCGATGCTGTTGTACACGGGCCAGTGGCAGTACCTGCTCTACGGCCTGCTGTGCGGCTACGGCTTCGCGTGGATCGGCCACTTCGGCTTCGAGAAGAACAAGCCGGCCAGTTTCAAGCGGCCGCTCTACAGCTTCATGGGCGACTGGGTGATGTACAGCCAGATCTGGCGGGGGAAGGTGCCGTTCTGATCGGCTGAGTCGGCCTGCGCGCAACCGCTTGCTGAGGTTGCGGCGGCAGGGCGGCGGCGGTGTCCCCGTTCTACGGCCGCTCGCGGGCGACCGTCGAGGGACACCATCCGCAGCCGCATCTACACCGTGGTGCCTGAGATGCGTTGGGGCGACCGCGAATGAGGCCTCCGCCCGGAGACACCACCACCGCCCTGCAGGCACCGCCGTTGGTGCGGCACGCCTTCGCATGCCACGGTCGTGGCTGGGGCGGGAGGTTTGGGGCGTTTTCGGCGGCCTTCATTCGCGGTCGCCCCAACCGACGTCTCGTGAACACGCAGCCGATCGAGAGACCACGGCCAGCGCACCCCGGCTCCCCGCGAGCGGGCCGCAGAAAACGCCCCGGGCCTTCCGCCCCTCGCGATGCCCCCTGCAGGGCACCGTATTGATCGCCCTACGCAGCCGCCAACGCCGGCGCCAAGTTCGCGAGCATGTCCCGCACCATCGCGCGCAGGTCGTATTCCAGCTTCCAGCCCCAATCGGCGCGGGCCGCTGAATCGTCGATCGAACGCGGCCACGAGTCGGCGATCGCTTGACGGAAGTCTGGCGCGTAGTCGATCGCAAAGCCCGGAATCTCCTCAGCAATCGCCGCAGCAATCTCAGCCGGCGTGAAGCTCACGCCCGCCAGGTTGTAGCCATGGCGCTCGCGAATCTTGTCGGCAGGCGCGTCCATCAATTCCAGCGTCGCGCGAATCGCGTCGGGCATGTACATCATCGGCAGCGCCGACTGCGGGCCCAGGAAGCTGGTGTAGCGGCGCGACTTCAGCGCCTCATGGAAGATCTCGACCGCGTAGTCGGTAGTGCCGCCGCCGGGAGGCGTCTTCCAGCTGATCAGGCCCGGGTAGCGGATGCTGCGCACATCCACGCCGTGCATCCGGTGGTACCAAGTACACCAGCCTTCACCGGCGAGCTTGGAGATGCCGTAGACCGTGGTCGGCTCCATCACCGTCTTCTGCGGCGTGTGGTCACGCGGCGTGGTGGGGCCAAAGGCGGCGATCGAACTGGGCCAGAACACCTTGTCCAGCTTGTGCGTGCGGGCCAGCTCCAGCACGTTCAGCAGGCCCTTCATGTTCAGATCCCAGGCCCACATCGGGTGCTGCTCACCACGCGCCGACAAGGCCGCCGCGAGGTGGTAGATCTGGGTGATGCCGTGGCGCTCGGCCACCGCGATCAGYGCGGCCGCGTCGGTCACGTCCAGCGCTTCGTGCGTCAGGCCAGGCACGCGGCCCTTGGGTGCCAGATCGCTCGTCACGACCGCGCTGTTGCCGTAGCGCCGGGCCAGCTCTTCGGCCAGTTCGGTGCCGATCTGGCCGTTCGCGCCAATGATGAGGATCTTCGGAGTCGTTGTCATTTCACCAGCCCCAGTTCCAGGCCCGCTTGACGGAAGGCTGCCACGGCACGTTCCAGGTCGGCCAGCTCATGGCCTGCGCTCATCTGCACGCGGATGCGCGCCTGGCCCTTGGCCACGACCGGGAAGAAGAAGCCCACCACGTAGACCCCGAGTTCCAGCAGGCGTGCCGCCAGCTGCTGCGCCTTCACCGCGTCGTAGACCATGATCGGCACGATCGGGTGCTCGCCCGGCTTGATCTCGAAACCAGCCTCGGTGATGGCCTTGCGGAAGTACTTGGTGTTGGTTTCGAGCTTGTCGCGCAGCGCGGTCGAGCCTTCCAGCAGGTCCAGCACAGCAATCGACGCGCCCACGATGCTGGGGGCGACAGTGTTCGAGAACAGGTACGGCCGCGAGCGCTGGCGCAGCAGCTCGATCACTTCCTTGCGTGCGGCGGTGAAGCCGCCCGAAGCGCCGCCGAGTGCCTTGCCCAGCGTGCCGGTGATGATGTCGATCTTGCCAAACACGCCGCGGTGCTCGTGCGTGCCACGGCCGCGTTGGCCCATGAAGCCG
>NZ_JBFUGE010000664.1:0-3118 GCF_056403075.1 Ideonella sp. P3_A4
ACGTACCGAACGGCGCGAAATGGAGTTCCTCACCAAGACAGCGGAAGAACGCTACCTGCGTTTTCTGGTCGAGTACGAAGAGTTCGCGACCATGATCCCGCAGAAGGACATCGCCAGCTACATCGGCGTCACCCCCGTCGCCCTGAGTCGCATCAAGTCACGGTTGCGGCACAGGGCACTCGACGAACAGTGAGGGCACTTTCGGTCGCCTGCAGCCAACTGGAATGACCAGTGGCCGCATACCCGAAGTTACGCCAAACGTTAACCCAGGATAACGACGGCGCACGCGTTCTTGCAGAGACTTGACATCGAATCGATCCGTTCAAGGAGCTCTCTATGAAGTGTGAATTCAGGTTCCCGAATGTGTTGCTCGCCGCGTCGGCGGCCACATCCATGAAGCGACTTCCGGCCATGTTGATGCTGGTTGCGGCCTGTGCCATCCCGACCACTGCCAGTGCCGCCGATCAATACGTGCGAGCCGATGCGACCGGAAACAACACGGGCATCGATTGGGTCAATGCCTATACAGCGCTGCCGAAATCCTTGAAGCGCGGAGACACCTACTACCTGGGTGACGGCATCTACCCGGGGCGCAGATTCGGAACGAAGACGAAAGGAACGACGCCCATCACGATCAAGAAGGCCACGGTGTCCGACCACGGAACCAGTGCGGGTTGGAGCGACGCCTATGGCGATGGCCAAGCCGTCTTCACCGGCGGCTTGGCATTCACGTCGTCCCATTGGTTGCTCGACGGGCAAACCGGCGGTGGCGCCGTGAACAACTGGGGCGGGTTGTTTGGCATCAAGATCGTTGAAAGGCGCGATGAGGTGCCCCTCATCAAGATCGCCGACCAGAACGTGAAGGCCGATCACATCACGATTCGTCACGTCGAGCTGCATGGCAAAGGCTCGGCCAGCGACCACGGTGGGTCCTTCTCGAACGACGGTCTGGCCGTCTATGGGGCCACCGGTGTGACCCTGTCGTACTTCCGGATGGTTGGCATCGGCCGCGGCCCCTTCTTCGTCAGCCCGCACAAGCTGGTGGTGGAACACGGTTGGGTCGAGTCCTTCCACGGCTCCAGCGACGTTCACTCTGAAGTGGCCAGCATCTGGGGCTTCGCCGGCAACGTGGGCAACGTCACTTTCCGCCACAACCTGTTCACCGATATCCAAAGCACCGGCGGAATCATGTGGGACAACTCGTCCAACACGCAGGCCAAGTTGAGCATCTACGGGAACGTGTTCTACAAGCCCCCGGGCGCCCACTGGCAGCAAGCCAATGGGCTCATTGGCGGGTGGACAGGCGGCGCTGGCGAAGAGTTTCACAACGTCGCCGTCTACAACAACACCTTCATCAATGTGGACCAGGAAAGCCTGAGCACATTCCCGAACGTGTCCTCTGGCAACGTGGCCTACAACAACCTCTTCTACAACTGCCAAAGCCCGGACTTCGCCAAGTTCGGCAAGCACGACAACAACCACTTCATCAATTCGGGCGGCAACCACTCAGAGCCCGCAGGCACCAGCGCTGCTGGCGGCGACCCGTTTGTCGACTACCTGAACCTTGATTTCCGCCTCAAGCTGGGCACAGTGGCAGGTGCCACCCTGGCTGAACCATTCAATATCGACGGGTATGGCACGGTCCGCGGGCTCGACGGTGCGTGGGACCGCGGCGCGTTTGAGTTCGAAGCAGCTGACACTGGTGCCCCTCGTGATGCGGGCCCGGTCAACCTGAAGTGACTGGCATCGGGGCAGGCGCCTGCGACGCGGGCCTCTACCTCATCCCGTCGGCGTCGACAGGCTGCCAGTGCAACCCTCTTTCGCGCAACGCCGCTTGCTCCGAAAACGGCCGTTGCTGTGGTCAGCCGGTCCCTCTGCGCGCTACCGCCAAATCTTCTTCGAAGGACTTGCTCCCATGAACTCATTTCCGTGGCTGGCCGCATCGCTCGCGGCGACAGCATTCGGCCCGGCGTTTGCCGCCAACACGTCTCATCCCGTGGTGATCCAAATTGATGCCGCAAGCACCCTGGGGCCTTATCGTTCTGATATTGGCCGACGGACCTTCGGCAGCGGTATTGAGTTTGTGACATCTCAATGGCGCTGGACATTTGACAATCTCAGCGACGTCGGAGGAACACCGGTGTCGTCCAAGACTGCCGACACGATCGACAGCTTGGCCCTGGGTACCTTGCGCTTCCCTCACGGCAACAGCTCATATCTGTATATTTGGGATGATCCGATTCACAGCTATCCCAGCTTGCCCCACCCTACGCAATGGAATGCGTATTTGACCCCAAGTGAAATAAACCACTATACCGCTGCGGACAACCTTGATATGGAACGCCTGTTCGAAGTCAACACTGTCTTCTGGCTCAAATACGACCCTTGGGGCTTCCAGTACATCAATAAGAACCAGTTCAGCAACCCGCCGTTGCCCCCGGAAATCGAGACTGCCAATCTGTCCATTGCTGCATCAAAGGCTGCCGCCTGGGTTGCCAGCCCCGAAGGCGCCACCACCTTGTGGTGGGAAGTTGGCAACGAAGATTGGTCACGCTGGAATGCAACCCAACACGCCGATATATTTTATGAATTTCAGGAGAAGATGAAAGCAGCGCGGCCGGACATCAAACTGCTGGCGCAGGGGCTGGCAGAGGACTACCAGGAGAACAAGGCCAAGGCTTGGCTGAATGCCCTGAAGTCGAAGCTCGGCGACGCCAATAAGCTGGATCGCGTTTATGCCTATTCCATTCATAAGTATCTTTCCGCCAAACCTTATGAGGGAGCTAGTTTGGAGGCGCGGCGGATTAAGCAGACCCAGGAGATGCTCTACGAGGTGGATCGAGGGGCTGAAATCGAAAACGTCAAGGAATTGCTCGGTACGGATGATCCCAAGTCACCCACGCGGTCGTGGAAGATTTGGATGACCGAATTCAATGTGCTTCAGAACAACGCGGCAGGTGAGTTTCAGGTGTTGCAAGACATGGGCCACGCCTTGGTGATCGCCGACTGGACGGGCAAGCTGCTGGAGCAGAATGTCGAGCGCATGTTCTATCATTCTCTGGATACCCACCCCGCTTTCTCTCTTGTTCAGTATGCCAACGGTACTCATCCCGGGAAT
>NZ_JBFUGE010000665.1:0-3117 GCF_056403075.1 Ideonella sp. P3_A4
GCCTTGCGGGCCATGCCGGGCAGCGTGCCCGTCGCGGCCTTGCCACCGCCCATGGCTTGCATCATCTCGGCGCCGGCAGGCATGTCACTGCGAAGGCCCTGGGCGCGCACCAGCGCACCGGCCAGTGCCGGGTCGTTGGCGTAGACGCGCCCCAGCCGCGCGATCAGATCGGCAGAAGGGTCAGGCAGCGTTGATGGCGCCCAGGTGTCGACCCCCTTCGGCCCGCGCATCAGCAACGGCACCGCCGTCGACAGCGCGAGCCCGGGTTGGCCACCAGCGGCCAGGCCGCGGCCGAGCCAACCACTGGCGAGCTGGTACGGGCGTTCGCCACCGGCTTCGAGCACGTTTTGCGCATCGAAGTGTGAGCGATCGCGGTAAGGCAGGCCGGCGGCGTGGATGACCGCCAATTCCTTGCGACCCCACATCGCGTGCAGCTTGGCGAAGCCGGGGTGCAGTGCGAACGGGCCACTCAAGGCCAAGGGTGCGGACGGGTAGTCGGCCAGTGCACCGCGCGCCGCGGCGAAGTCGGGGTCGCCGATGGCGGGCACGGTCCACRGGCCGTCCATGCCGCCGCGCAGGATCACGGCAATCAGGCGCGGGTCGTTCGGCGAGGCGGTGCCACCCATCGACAGTGTGGCCCAGGACCCGGTAGCGGCCGCCGCGCTGGCAGCCAAGGCGCCGCGCAACCAAGTGCGGCGGGAGAGCGAAGTGTTGTTCATCGTGGCCACCTTTGTTCAGCGGCGTTGGAATTCAGGCGACATCAGCATCAGTACGATCGCCTGCGTGCCGTCTGCGGCGCGCTCGATCTGCTGGTACGTGGTGTCGGTCAGCAACGGGCCCAAGCTGGCCCGCGCCAGGGCGCGGGCGTCCAGCTGGTCGCCAAAGCGCTCGGCTTGCCGCTGCGACCACTCGACGCGTTTCCAGATCGCCTCCGGCCCCAGCCACTCCTCGGCCTTGTCGGGCCAGCCGGCCGGTGATGACGCGGTGTGCGGGCGTTGGCCCAGGTTGCCCAAGGACTCGCGGACCTTGGCCAGATGGCGCTCGCCGCTGCCCAGCACGCGCAGTGAAGAGATGGCGAACTCTTCCGGCGCCTTCAGCTTGCGCGGCGCGGCCTCCCAAGCTTCGGGGGCGTCGATCAGCGTGCGGTAGACGGCAGCCAGGTCGCCGCCGGTCTGGCTGAAGGTCTTGGCAAGCTTCTCGACCAGCGGCAGCGGCGGATCATCGGCCACGAAGTGGCGCGTTAGCTTGGTGGCGATGAAACGTGCCGTGCTCGGGTGGGTGGCCAGGTCGTGGATCACCATGTCCAGCGCCTGCGGCCCTTCGGGGTACTGCTTGCCCATGATGGTCTTGGGGCCGGGCTCATGCCAGTGCGGATCGAAGGTGGTGGCCTGGTCGGTGTGCGGCGGGTCGTAGGCACGCCAGCCGGTCAGCACCGCGGCGAACGCGGTCACGTCGGCCTGCTTGTAGCCGCCCCAGGGGCCGTAGGCGCCACCACCGCCGGCCACGCCCAGACTGTGCAGTTCCATGATCTCGCGCGCCAGGTTTTCGTTCAGCCCGGTCGAGACCTTGCGGCGTTTCTCTTTGTCTCCCGCGGTCCTGCGGGCGATGCGCTCGGCCGCTTGCGAGTGCGGCCCGATCGAGCCGTTGTTGTCCAGGTAGCGCAGCATCGCGGCGTGCATCGACGCCTGACGCAGCAGGGTCTCGAACTTGCCGGCGATGTTCGGCCGGATCGCTTCGCGCTCCAGCGCACCAGCGAGGCCACGCACCGGACCCTTGTTGATCGAGACCGAAAAGTGGTTGGCCCAGAACAGCGTCAGCCGCTCGGCGAACGGCCGCTTAGTAGCCAGCGCGGTGGCCATGCGCGACTGCAGGTCTTCGTTGATGATTTCGCGCAGCGTGAACGCAGGCGCACTCGCTGAGGTGCTCGCGGATGCACCAGCGGATGCACTTGCGGGGGCCGAAGCGGCCGGCGCCATCGCGAGCAGCGCGGACACCGGCACCTTTTGCTCGGAATAAGCGGCCAGGGCTTGCACGGCGCTGGGGAAGGGGCCGCCGACGGCCGCATCGGCCGGGCCGATCTGCTTGCGCAGCCAGCCAGCAGGGTCGTCGCCGATGTTGTCGAGCTTCGGCTCGCCCAGGCCGAAGCGGTGTGCGGCGATCGCCGCGTAAAGAGGGGGTGTGGTCATGGGCAGGCTCCGGTCTTGACGCTTTCAAGCGTCTACCGTTTTATAACGCCGGTCCATGAAAGGCGTGCACGACCGCACTGCCCTGAAGGGTAAAGAATCTTGTCCTAGGGATGGCCGCAGGTGACCATCTGCCAGTTACGGGTATCGATGCGTGCCGAATGCCTAACGCGTGAAAAGGGCTCAACGAGCAATCGCTGAGCCCGGCCTCACGTTCAGGGCGCGAGCAGTGCGTCGGTGGCCTGCAGGTCTTCGGGCTGCAGCTGGCCCGAGACCTGGCGCAACTTGAGTCCGTTGACGATCACGTCGTAGCGGGCCTTGGCGAGGTCGCGCTGGGTCGTGAAGAGCTGGGTCTGGGCGTTCAGCACGTCCAGGTTCACCCGCACGCCGACCTTGTAGCCCAGTTGCGTGGCTTCCAATGCCAGCTTGCTCGAAGACTCAGCTGCTTCGAGTGCCTTCACCTGGGCCTGGCCGGACTGCACGCCGTAGAAGGCCGTACGCGTGCCTTGAGAGACGCCGCGGCGAGCAGCGTCGAGGTCGTTGCGGGCTTTCTCTTCCAGCGACAGCGTTTCCTTGATGCGGTTCTGGACCGAGAAGCCGGCGAACAGCGGCACGTTCAGCGTCACGCCCAGCGTAGCGCTGTTGCTGTTGCCCGCACGCGTCGAGTTGATGAACGCGCCGCTGGTGCCGTGGGTTGTTTCGCTGGTGCCTGACGGGTACGTCCTGCTGTAGGTGGCGCCGAGGGCCACAGTCGGCAGGTGGCCGGCGCGGGCCTTTTCGGTTTCGAGCCTGGCGATTTCGAGGCCCAGCTGGGCCTGCTGGATCGTCGGGCTGCGGGTCTCGGCGCCGGTGACCCAATCATCGACATTGGCGGGTGCGACCGGCGGCAGCGCCACCGGCAGCGCCAGCTGGCGCGGCGTGGCGTTGGTGCTGC
>NZ_JBFUGE010000666.1:0-3112 GCF_056403075.1 Ideonella sp. P3_A4
GGCCGTGGCCATCGTGCTGCAGCACCGCAAGGCTTCGATCTCGCTGGTGCAGCGACATTTACGCATCGGCTACAACCGCGCGGMACGCTTGCTGGAACAAATGGAGCAATCCGGGCTCGTAAGCACCATGTCCACCAATGGCAACCGCGAAATCTTGTTGCCCAAGCGTGATGAATAGTTTCGGCTCTGTTGCGCGCCTCGTGGCCGTCGCGGCTATGGCGTGTATCACCACCGGCGCTTGGGCCGATGCGTCTGAATCGCTGCGCGCCTTCGTGCGTGATGTGAAGTCCGGCAAGTCAACCTTTACGCAGACCGTGACCTCGCCCGATGGCGCGAAGCAGAAGGTCTCGTCCGGCAACTTCAGCTTCGCGCGGCCGAACCGCTTTCGCTTCGACTACGCCAAGCCCTACGCGCAAACCATCGTCAGCGACGGCATCAAAGTCTGGTTCCACGACCCGGATCTGAACCAGGTCACGGTGCGCAAGATGGGCGACGCACTCGGCAGCACGCCGGTCGCGCTGTTGACCGGGTCATCGATCGAGAAGAATTTCGAGCTGAAGAACCAGCCCGACAAGGACGGCCTCGAATGGGTGCAGGCCACGCCGCGCGAAACCGGCGGCACGATCCAGTGGCTGAAGGCCGGCTTCAAGGGCAAGGCCTTGATGGCGGTCGAGATCGCTGACAGCTTCGGCCAGCGTTCGCTGCTGAAGCTCAACGACCTGGCCACCGAGGTGGCGCTGCCGGCGACCACCTTCAGCTTCAACATCCCGGCTGGCGCCGACGTGTCGGAACAGTAGCCGCCGGCGATTCAGAAACGGCAAGGGCGCCTCTTGGGCGCCCTTTTTCGTGGTCGGGGACCGGCGATGCTCAGTGCATCGCGGTGTCGGCGTCCATCAGGCCCATGTCGGGCGCGGTCATCATCTGCTCGATGTCCATCAGGATCAGCATGCGCTCGTCGTCGCCATGCTTGATGGTGCCCAGGCCGGTGATGTAAGAGGCGTCGATCGCGCCGTTGAATTCCGGCGCATGCTTGATCTGGCCCGGAGCCAGTTCGAGCACGTCGCTGACCGAGTCGACCACCATGCCCACCGTGCGGTTGCCGATGTTCAGGATGATCACGACGGTGAAGCTGTTGTACTGCACATCCGCCAGCTGAAAGCGCAGGCGCATGTCGACGATCGGCACGATCACGCCGCGCAGATTCACGACACCCTTGATGAAGTGCTGGGTGTTGGCGATGCGGGTCGGCGGCTCGTAGCCGCGGATTTCCTGCACGCGCAGGATGTCGATGCCGTATTCCTCGCTGCCCAGCTTGAAGGACAGGTACTCGCGCGGTGCGCCGGCCGTGGCAGCAGCGGCGACGGGGGCGCCCATCGTGGGGGCGGGGCGGTTTTCAGTGGGGGTGGCGCTCATCGCGGGTCTCCTTCGGGACTTCTGGGGTCAACAGRCTGCAGTTTCCGTCCACGTCCCCGGGAACCAAAGCGTGAATAAGGGCCACCCGGTCGGGCAATTCGGTGCTTCGCGCCTTCGCGCCACAATCCGTCAATGCCCCGGCAAGATGCCCTTTTCGACGACCAAGACCTGCCTGAGGCTGGCGACAGCCGCGAGTCGCCGGCCACCCCGCCTGCCACGGCGCCGCTGGCCGAGCGCCTGCGCCCGCGCCACCTCGACGAGGTGATTGGCCAGGTCCACCTGCTGGGTCCGGGCAAACCATTGCGCGTGGCCTTCGAGCAGGGCCGCCTGCATTCGATGATCCTGTGGGGCCCGCCGGGGGTGGGCAAGACCACCTTGGCCCGGCTGGTGGCGGGCGCAGTCGATGCGAAATTCATTGTCCTCTCGGCGGTGTTGTCCGGCGTCAAGGAGATTCGCGACGCGGTCGCGCAGGCCGAACTGGCCCGCGCGCAGGGCAAACGCACGATCGTCTTCGTCGACGAGGTGCACCGTTTCAACAAGGCGCAGCAGGACGCGTTCTTGCCGCACGTCGAGTCGGGCCTGTTCACCTTCATCGGGGCCACGACAGAAAACCCGTCGTTCGAGGTCAACTCGGCGCTGCTGTCGCGTGCGACGGTGCATGTGCTGAAGTCACTCGAAGACGACGACCAGCAACAGCTGCTGTCGCGGGCGCGTGAGTTGCTCGCCGCGCCTGAGTTGGTGCCTGCCGCTGCGCAACGCTTGATCGGCTACGCCGATGGCGACGCACGCCGCCTGCTCAACGCCTACGAGAACCTGGTCACGCAGCTCGGGCATGATGTCGAACGCATCGATGAAGCGATGCTCGAGCGCTCGCTGGGTGAACAACTGCGCCGCTACGACAAGGGCGGTGATCAGTTCTACGACACGATCTCGGCACTGCACAAGTCGGTGCGCGGCTCCGACCCCGATGCGTCGCTCTACTGGTTCGCGCGCATGCTCGATGGCGGCGCCGATCCGCGCTACCTGGCGCGCCGCCTGGTGCGCATGGCCAGCGAGGACGTCGGCAACGCCGACCCGCGTGCGCTGCGGTTGACGCTGGACGCGGCAGAGACCTACGAGCGCCTCGGCACACCCGAGGGCGAGCTGGCCCTGGCGCAAGCGGTGGTCTACCTCGCGGTGGCGCCCAAATCGAACGCGGTCTATGCCGCATGGAACGCGGTGCGTGCCTTCGTCAAACAAGACCAGACACGCCCGGTGCCCGCACATCTGCGCAACGCGCCAACCAAGCTGATGAAGGCGTTGGGCCATGGCCAGGGCTACCGCTATGCGCATGACGAGGCCGATGGCTTTGCCGCCGGCGAGCGCTATTGGCCCGATGGCCTGGAGCCGCCACCGCAGTTCTATCAGCCGGTGCCGCGTGGGCTGGAGCTGCGCATCGGCGAGAAGCTGGCCGAGTTGCGCCGGCTCAATGAAGAAGCCCATCAGGGCCCAGCCGACACACCGGACGCTGAAGGCGAGCAATAGGGCTCTGGCCCTGTGGCGAGGCGGCCCCACTCAGGGGGTAAGCCCGAGGCGGGTGTGTGTAAGCGGTTCCTACAATCCCCGCGATCAGGGGCCGTTCAGGCTCGGCCGTACCACACCGGGAGACCCACTCGATGGATATCTTCGTACAACAGATCATCAACGGCTTGGTATTGGG
>NZ_JBFUGE010000667.1:0-3111 GCF_056403075.1 Ideonella sp. P3_A4
GGCCTGCTGGGTGCTCACGATCTCTTTGATGTGCTTGACGTTGCGGGTCAGCGCAGCGAGCTCTTCCACGATGCCGCGGCGCTCATCTTCCAGCGTTTGTGCCAGTTGCTGCAGATAGGCCGGCAGCATGCGGCCGCGCCGGTCGCTGGTCAGGTAGTCGCCCAGGTCGTGGGCATGGTCTTCGAAGAGCTTCACGGCGCGGGTCAGACCACTGACCTCTGAATCGCGCAGCCGGCCGGCGATGAGCTCGGAAGAAACGTTGACGCTGTTGAGCACGTTGCCGACGTTGTGCAGCACGTTGGTGGCGATCTCGGCCATGCCGGCATGGCGAGCGTTCTCCAGCAGTTGGCGCTGCGCCGCCTGCTGCTCGCGCGCCTTGCGCACCGCTTCCTCGGCTTCTTCGCGGCGGAAGAAGAAGTGCCCGGTGGTCAGCAGGATCACGATGATCGGCGCCGCCGCCACCACGACGACGATGCCCGACTGCCGGAAGCTCAGGTAGAGAAAGGTCGCCACCGAAGCATTGCCAGCGTAGGCCACGCCCAGCCAGCCGAAAGAATCGACGAAGACCTTCAGGTTCAGCGGCTCGTTGCGCTTCAGACGCGGCACCATCGTCACCAGCAAGGTGTTGACCAGGAAGTAGCCGAAGGCAAACAAGATCGTGGCCAACAACAGCAACCCGTCGTACGCCATGCCGTACTTGTGCAGTGTTTCCAACCCGGTGTGCAGCACCGAACCCGCACTGAACATCGCCAGGGCGGCCATCGCCGGGCTGGCGATGCGGCTGGTCCAGCGCTTGGAGCTGCGCCAAGACCCCACCAGCGCCTCGCAGGCCGAGGCCAGCGCCGCGGCCTCGGGCCCACTCATCAGCAGCAACAGGAAGATGAAGATCTCGCCGGCGGTGAAGGAGTTGGTCGAGCGTGGGATCCGCACCGGAACCAGGCCGGCCACCATCGCCAATGCCGTCGCAACCGCAATCTGCGCCCAGGCCACGAAAGACAGCGTGGCCAGATGCTGCAGCGAATGGACCATGACCACGGCGCCCAACAACACCACGCCCAACCAGTAGGCCGTTGCCTTGCGGTTGTAGTCCGGCATGAACCGCTGGTGCAGGCGCTGCCACCAAGGCAGCGCCTGCTCGAGCACGGGACTTGTGAGGGTTCGATCCATGGCGGGTTACCGCGGCAAAGCCGGCGTGGCCGTGGCGCGCTGCAGGGCGCCGGTCATGGCTCGCCGACCGGGCCGGTCTGGCCTTCGCTCAGCACCAGCCCTTCGCTCAGGACGAGACCTTCGCTGAGTACCAGGCCTTCGCTCAAGACGAGGCCTTCACTCAAGACCAGACCTTCACTCAGCACCAGCCCTTCGCTCAAGACGAGGCCTTCGCTCAGCACCAGACCTTCGCTCAACACCAGGCCGCTGCCCGAAGCCAGCCAGCCGCTCAGCGTGGCGGTGGGGACGAACACTCCGCTCAGGCCACGCAGCGAGCTGTTGCCTGCCAGCGCTGCCGCGGACACCACGCCAGCAGTGACCAGGCGTTGATTCGGCGCTGACCGCGCCACGATCGACTGGACCCAGGTGTTCGCCGCCTCACCGCGGCTCGCCGGCCAGTAGGTCACGGTGTAGCGCTGGACATTGCCGCGCACCCACAGCAGCCGCGGGTCGTAGATCGGCTGGTACTGCGTGAACAGCCCCGTGCCGCTGAGGATCTGGTTGCCGCCGGCGAAGACGATGCGGCTCCAGTTGGCGGGCACGCCGTTGATGGTCGATTGCGCCGCCGGCAGGCTCTTGCCGGGTGCCAACAGCGGGGCGCCCGCGGCGATGCTGCCGGCCTCGACGGCCGCGCCGATGTCAGTGCGCAGGGCACCGGCCAACGCCACCGCGCCTGGAATGTTCAGCAGGCCAGCGCCTTGTTGCAGCAGGTTGGCACCGGGCAGCGGCTGCGCGCTGTACTGAAGAATGGCTTTCACCAGCGGCGGCGTCAGCCCCGGGTTGGCCTGCAGCATCAAGGCAGCCGCACCGGCAACCGCCGGTGCAGCCACCGACGTGCCGCTCATGTTCATCAACTGCTGCAGTCTGGGCTGGGCGCTGCCGCCAAAAGGCGCGCTCAGATCAGGGTAGGTGCGCGGCAAGTAGCTGAGGCCGCGGGCCGAGCCCTGCTTGTCCGAAGCCAGCACCGAGACGATGCGGTTGCCCGGCGCGACGAGGTCGGGCTTCAGCAGGTTGTCCGGCCGGCGCAAGCCGTTGGCGTCGACATTGCCGCCGCGCGTCGGCCCGCGTGAGCTGAAGAAGTTGACGCTGTCGTCGCTGCGGGCTGCCGTGTCGTGCGTATTGGCCGAGCCGACGGTGATCACCGAAGGGTCATTGCCTGGGGCGCTGATGGCACCGTAGATTTCGTTGCCGTTGGCGTCCTTGCCGAAATTGCCCGCGGCCACCACCACCGTGATGCCGGAGGCCACTGCGCTGCGCACCGCGCGGCACAGCGGATCGGTCAGGTAGGACTCGGCCGAATCGGCGGCCAGGCTCACGTTGAGCACGCGGATGTTGTATTGCTTCGCGTGCAGGATGACCCAGTCGATGCCCGCCAGCACGTCGCTCAGTTCACCTTGGCCGGCTTCGTCGAGCACCTTGACGTCGTACAGATTCGCATTGGGCGCGATGCCCGAGGAGTCGGTCGCCTGGTAGTCGCCGCGGCCGGCAACGATGCCGGCCACGTGGCTGCCGTGGCCGTAAGGGTCGGCGCGTTCGTTGCGGTCAGCAGCGATCATTTGCTCGAAGGCCTGACCAGCACGGCCCTGGTTGTTGCCGCCACGCAACCAGCTGGAGACATCGACACCGGGCTGCCAGAGCCTGCCGGTGGCGTCGCCCGCCTTCTGGAAGTCGACCGCCCGTGCAACGCGGCTGGCGCCGCTGGCATCGAGGAAGCTCTTGTGGTTCCAGGCCACGCCCGAGTCCAGCACCGCGATGCCGACGCCGCTGCCGTCCAGCCCCGGTTGCCTGGCGCTGCCCGCCTGAACCTGCGCGGCACCGGTGGCGTCCTCCAGCGCGCTGGCGGTGCGCCGCACCGGGCGGTTGGGTGAAAGGCTTTGTACGTCGGGGCGCTGCGCGATCTCGGCC
>NZ_JBFUGE010000668.1:0-3099 GCF_056403075.1 Ideonella sp. P3_A4
TCCAGAACGGCCCGCTGGACCAGGGCTTCTGGCCTGACGGCAACTACACCGCGCCGACCGACGAAGCGCTGAAGTCTGACCTGGTGGCCACCAAGGACCTGGGCTTCAACATGGTCCGCAAGCACATCAAGGTCGAGCCGCAACGCTGGTACTACTGGGCCGACAAGCTGGGCTTGCTGGTGTGGCAAGACATGCCGCACGCGTGGGACGCCGAGAACAACACGGCCGTGCGAGACAAGGTGCGCGCCGAAGACCAGGAGATCGTCAACGAGCACCGCTCATCGCCCGCGATCATCACCTGGGTGATCTTCAACGAGAGCTGGGGCGATTTCGACATGCCCGGCATGGCGGCCACCTTCCGCCAGTGGGATGCGACGCGCCTGATCAACACCCACTCGGGCATCAACTGGGCGCCGGGCGACAGCGGTGCCGGCGACCTGATCGACCTGCACGACTACCCCGGCCCCGCGGCGCCGGACTGGCAGCCCGGCCGCATCTCGGTGCTGGGCGAATACGGCGGCAATGGCCTGCGTGTGGACGGCCACATGTGGAACCCCGACTCCACCTGCTGCTACGTGCTCTACCCCGACCAGGCTTCGCTGCAATCGGCCTACGTGGGGCAGGTGAACCGCATCCGCGAACTGGCCAACACCAAGGGCTTGAGTGCGGTGGTCTACACCGAGATCACCGATGTCGAAGACGAACTCAACGGCTTCCTCACCTACGACCGGCGCATCCACAAAATGGACTTCGCCTTCGTTCGCGCCACCAACCGGGCGCTGGTCGAAGGCGTGCCGTACTTCCGGCTCGGCACCTCGTACTCACTGCGCACCGTCACGCCGGGCGTCACTGACCGCTACATCCGCCACTTCGACAACCTGGGCTACACCGCGGTGGTGGACGACGCGAGCAGCGCAGTGCTGAAGCAAGACGCTTCGTGGAAGCCGGTGACGGGCCTGTCGAACAGCGCGTGCCTGTCGTTCGAGTCAGTGAACATCCCCGGCAAGTTCATGCGCCACCTGGACGGCCGCATCCGCATCGACGCGAGCGACAACAGCGATGCCTTCAAGCAATCGGCCACCTTCTGCCCGCGCAAGGCGCTGGACGGTGGTGGTGGCGTGTCGTTCGAGTCGGCCAACAAGCCCGGCTTCTACATCCGCCACCAGTCTGAAGGCGTGTGGCTGCACCAGTCTGACAACAGCGACCTGTTCAAGRCCGACGCATCGTGGGCGCAGCAGACGGGCTGGTGGCGCAGCGCGGTGATCCTGCCCACCGGCAACTTCCAATCGCTGCGCGTGCTGACACCGGGCTTCGACAACCGCTACCTGCGCCACATCGACGGCCTGGCCAACACCGAGGTGGTGACCAGCGGCAGTGATGCAGTGCTGAAGGGCGACGCCACCTGGCGGATCGTGCCGGGCCTGGCGAACGCCAGCTGCTACTCGTTCGAATCGCGCAACTTCCCCGGCGAATACCTTCGCCATCAAGCCTCTCGTGTGAAGCGCATGCCGATGGAAAACTCAGACCTCTACCACCAGGACGCCACCTTCTGCTCGGCAGGCGGGCAGGGCGGCGGCGTGCGCTTTGCAGCCATCAACTACCCGAACCGGTTCATACGGCACTACGCGTCGGAAGTGTGGATCGCCGACGGCTACGGCGGCAGCGACTGGAACACCTCGGGAAGCTTCGAGAACGACACGCGCTGGGCCGTGGAGGCGGCCTGGGCGCCGTGAGCACAGGGCGGCCGTTGCTGCGGCCGCCCAGCTGTTTCGAACTAGAAGAGGGCGGGCCACAAGCCCGCCCGATCAGGCAGGGATGACACACACATCGTCAATCTGAAGGAGACAGAGCATGTTGAATCATCTGAGGTGGGGAGTGGCTGCGGTGGCGATGGCCTGCACGGCTGTTCAAGCGGCGGAAGTGAAGATCTTCGGAGCACACGCCAAAGGCGCGGAGCTGGAGAAGATAGAGGCGGCGCGGCCCGCGGACCTGCCAGCCAAAGGCACGTTCCCCGTCAACGTGAACATGCGGCAGCTGCGCAAGCTGCCCATCAACGCCGAAGTCGAGCTGAACCTGCCGGACGGCCGCAGCGTGGTCGTGGTTCACGATGAGACGCGCCGCAGCGAGTCGGGCAACCACACCTTCGTCGGTCACCTGCGCGACCTGGGGCCGGACTACCGCGTGATCCTGACCGAAGCGCCCAATGGCTTGGCCAATGGCATCGTCACCTTGCGTGATGGCGGGCTGCGCGTTGAAGGCCGCACCGGCCAGACCTGGCTGATCGACCCGCAACGCGCCGGCATCGGCTATGCGCCGCTGRCCGAACCGCGTTTGCCAGAGACCTTGAGCGCTGCGGTCGAACGCAAGCGCGATGAAGCTGCGACACCCGAAGGCATCATCCAGCCTCTGGCGCAATCGACGGTCGACATGATGATCGTCTACACACCCAACATGGTCAGCCGATACGGCGGCGACGCCGGCGCACGCGCACGCATCGACAGCCAGATGGCGATCTTCAACCAGATCCTGCGGGACAGCGCCGTCGAGGTGACCGCACGGCTGGTCAAGACGCTGTACGTGAACCAGGACGACAACGTCAACCAAGGCACCTTGCTGACGATGATCACCAACGGGCAGGGTGCTTTCTCCAACGTGCGACCCACGCGCGACTCCGTCAAAGCCGACGTGGTGCACCTGCTGCACAAACCGACGGTGGGTGTGGGCTCTTGCGGCATCGCCTACCTCAGCGTCACCAAAGGCCCGAGCGGCCATGCCGATTGGGCATATGGCGTGACGGACGACAACTGCCCGACGATGGTCATGCCGCACGAGGTGGGACACAACTTCGGCATGAACCACGACCATGCGCAAGGCGGCGGCGAGCCGGTGTTCCCCTACGCCTGGGGCTACATCGTGCCGGGCACGAACTACGGCGACGTGATGTCTTACGCCGGGACGCACTACTAMAAATACTCCAACCCGCGCATCGGCGGCTGCTCGGGCCAGGCCTGCGGCCAGGAGGGCTGGGACGATGCGGCGCGCGCGATCACCGGAACGAAAGACATCGTCGCCAACTACCGCGTCGGCGCCGCCCCGCAG
>NZ_JBFUGE010000669.1:0-3096 GCF_056403075.1 Ideonella sp. P3_A4
ACCCAGCCGTCCGAACGCACGATCATCACCATCTGGTCGAATCTCATTGGCAGTTATTTGTGGGACAGGACACCCGGCCCCGGTTGAGGAACTGCCGTACCTTCTCAGGCCCATGTTCCAACAGCGCCTTGGGCGCATCGAGTGCGGTCATTGTTTTTTCGTCGGCGTCCAGGAAAAGCAGCCGGTCGGCCACCGTGAAGATGCTGTGCAGTTCGTGCGAGACCAGCACCACCGTCGTGCCCTGCCCGTCGCGCAGCTGCAGGATCAGCTCGTCCAGCTGCGCCGAGGTTACCGGGTCCAGCCCGGCCGAAGGCTCGTCGAGGTAGAGCAATTCGGGGTCCAGCGCCAGCGCACGCGCAATCGCCGCGCGCTTGCGCATGCCCCCGCTCAGCGCCGGCGGTTCAGCGTCGAACTGGTCGGCCAGGCCCACCAACTCGAGCTTGGCGCGGGCCTGCTGCTCGCGCTCGCTGGCGTCGGCCTTGGAGAACATCTCCATCGGCAGCATCACGTTTTCGCCGACGCTCATCGAACTCCACAGCGCGCCGGACTGGAAGGCCACGCCAAAGCGCCGACGCAGGCGCGACTGCCGCTCGACATCGTCGCCGTGGATGCTGTCGCCACCGTAGCAAACCCGGCCGGCAGACGGCGTCTGCAGCCCGATCAGGGTGCGCAGCAAAGTGCTCTTGCCGCAGCCGCTGGCGCCGACGATGGCCAGTACCTCGCCACTGTTGATCTCGAAGTTCAGGTCGCGCTGGACCACCTTGGCGCCAAACGCCATCGTCAGGCCCTCGACCTTGACCTGGGCCTCACCCTCGGGCCGGGCTGGTGTCGGCGTGCTTGCGTTGTCCATCACCAATCCAGCCGCTGGAAGGCGATCGTCAGCGCCGAGGCGGCCACGACGATCCAGACGATGGACTGCACCACCGACGAGGTCACCGCCGTTCCCACCGCTTGGGCGCTGCGCCCGGCGTTCAGGCCCTGGCGGCAGCCGGACAACGCGACCAGCAGGCAGTACACCGTGCCCTTGCCGAGCCCGATCCAGACATGCGGCAGGGTCAACGCGTCCTGGCACTTGTACAGGTATTCCGTCGGCGGCACCCCAAAGATGACCAGCGCCACCAGGCCACCGGCCATGATCGACGTCAACGCCGCAAAGGCAGTCAACAGCGGCGCCATCATCAGCAGTGCCAGCATGCGCGGCAGCACCAGGTGGTCGACCGGGTCGATGCCCAGCGCGCGCAAGGCGTCGATCTCTTCGTTGGCCTGCATGCTGCCCAGCTGCGCCGCGAAAGCCGCGCCCAGGCGGCCGGACAGGATCACGCCGGTCATCAGCGCCGCCACCTCGCGCACCGCGCCGATGGTGACCAGGTCGGCGATGAAGGCCTGCGCCCCGACGCGCTGCAGCTGCACGGCGCCCATGTAAGCCAGGATCACCCCGACCATCCCGCTGACCAGCGCCACGATCGCCACACTGCGCGGCCCGGCCTGCTCGATCTGCCAGAACAGGTCGCTCCAGCGCATCGCCGCCTTGCCCGCGAACAGGCGCTTGACCGACAACAACACCTCGCCGATGAACTGCAGTGTCACCAAGGCGTCGTCCCACCACGCCCGGGCTCGCAATCCGAGCGCGGTGACCCAGCCCGGCCGCGGGCGGCGCGGCTTGGCGGGAGGGTCTGCTGGCTTGGTGGAAGGTGGCTGGTTGATCGCTTCGGACGTCGTCATCGGGCGCCTTATTCCTCCGGCAGGCTAAGAAGCAGTGTGCCTTGGCGCCATCGGCACCTGGCGGGTTCGGCTGTCGGACGGTGCCGACAAGGCAGCGGCAGTTTCCAGCACCCTTTGCCCGGCGGCAAGCGTCTCAACCAACCAGGCCAGCCGAACCAGCCAAGCTGTCATTTCGCCGACACGACTCGAAACAAGCCGGCACTTAAGCGCCTTTTCAAGGCTTCCGTCTGGTGCCTCAGTCCAACAATGGCCTCATGTTGAATGCCGCGATGTCCGATGTAAGGGAGATGAAGGCCCCCCGCCTCTTCCGACGCATCCTGAGCTCAGCCCCTGCCACCAGCACGCTGCCCAGCCGTACATCCATCCGCCCGCCCGCGGTCTGGGGCCAGGCCGAGCCGGTATGGAAGGCGCTGTGGAGCTGGCTGCGCCCGGGCCAGCAGCAGCCTGCCGAACGCCGCACCCAGACGCTGGACGACGCCCGGCGTGACTTCGCCAACTCCTTGGCCGACCTGACGACCGAAGACGCCTGCGACCTGCGCCGCCGTGGCCAATCAGCCCGCTCATTGCGTGAGCTGTGGCACCTGCGGGCCGACCTGTACAGCATGGTGGCGCGCTACCGCAGCCAGGGTGAGGCCGATCGGCGCCTGCAACTCGTGAACCGGCATTTCCCGATCAGCACCAAGCGAACCACCACCGCTTCCGCACCGCGGCAGGGGCAAGGGTTCGACGCATAAGACGCCCAGTGGACGACCGCAGCGCAGTACGGAGGTACCCCGTGAGCACCAAGAGACCCGATTTCGACGACACGGCCTACGACACGGTCCTCGACACCGGTTTCGGCCACGGCGGGTTGCCACAGGACCGCGCCGCGCGAATCGCCGCCCGACGAGCCTTCGTCGAAATGAAAACGTTGTTCCTGCGCGCCACCGTTCCGCTCGAAGACCGCAAGGGCGAATGGCTGCGCAACCAGGTCCGCCTGGCCAGCGACCCGATCGATCTGTGGATCCTGCGCGGCCCGGTGCTGCGCGCCCTGAGCCAGGACGACGGCCGCCTGCACCGCGGCCTGCGTGCCGAGCTTTACCGCAGCCTCGACAGCATCTTCCCCGAGGCCTTTGGCTTCGACCCCGGCGCCACGTTGCCGCCCACCATGCCCGCCCCCTGGGAGGCGATGGCCAACGAACCCCGAGCCGGCGGCTACATTCGCTGACGGCTGGCGGCCCGGGAGGGCCGAACCCCCGGTGCAAAATCGGGGGCGTGAACATCATCATCCTCGACGACTACCAGGACGCTGTGCGCAAGCTTCGCTGCGCCAGCAAGCTGCAGGACCTGAATGCCAAGGTGTTCACCAACACCGTCAAAGGCCTGGGCCAGCTG
>NZ_JBFUGE010000670.1:0-3080 GCF_056403075.1 Ideonella sp. P3_A4
GATGTGGGCACCGCCCGGCACCCGCGTGCTGACGATCTTCAAGCAGGACATCAACGGCCCGACCTTCTTCGACCTGTCGTTCCTGCGCGGCCAGCAGCACCGCTGGCTGCAGGCGCGCAGCATCGCCGGCTTCGAGTCGGTGTCGATCGTCACGTCGCCGTTCTCGGTCGACGTTGATCTCGCACGGCGCGAGCTGCAGTGGGTGCGGGACGGCGAATGAGCAGCGGCATCAAGTTCCTGGATCTGCAGGCGATCTACCGGCAGGACCAGGTCGCCTACGACGCCGCCTACCGGCGCGTGATGGACAGCGGCCGCTGGATCCTCGGCCCCGAGCTCGAAGCTTTCGAAACCGAGTTCGCGGCCTACGGTGGACGCCGCCACGCGATCGGTGTCGGCAACGGGCTGGACGCGCTGGCGCTGGCGTTGCAAGTGGCTGGCATCGGCCCGGGCGATGAGGTGATCGTGCCGGCGCACACCTTCATCGCGACCTGGCTCGCGGTGCGCCAGTGCGGCGCGACGCCGCGCGCGGTGGAGCCGGCTGTGGGTTCGTACAACATCGCCGCGGCGGGTGTCGCCGCGGCGCTGACGCCAGCCACCAAGGCCGTGATGCCGGTGCATCTGTACGGCGCGCCTTCTGACCCAGCCGCCATCAAGACGCTGTGCGAATCGAAGGGCCTGCTGCTGCTCGAAGATGCCGCGCAAGCCCATGGCGCGCGCCACCAAGGCCTGCCAGTCGGCGGCTTCGGCCGCATGGCCGCCTACAGCTTCTACCCGGGCAAGAACCTCGGCGCATTCGGTGACGCCGGTGCCCTGGTGACCGACGACGACGCGCTGGCCACCGCGCTACGCGCTCGCCGCAACTACGGCAGCGCCGTGCGCTACCAGCACGACAGCGAAGGCGTCAACAGCCGGCTCGATGAGCTGCAAGCGGCCTTCCTGCGCGTGCGCCTCGCACGGCTGGACGAACACAACACCCAGCGACGCGCACAGGCTGCGCGTTATGCCGAACGCTTGGCGAACGCGCCGGGCCTGTCGCTGCCTGCGGTGCCGCATGGCGACGAACCGGTATGGCACCTGTTCGTCATTCGCCACGCGCGACGCGACACGTTGCAGGCCGCGCTGAAAGACCAGGGCATTGAGACCTTGATCCACTACCCGAAGCCGGTCTATCGCTTTCCACCGTTCGCAGCGTTTGCGCCGGCGGGCCGCAGTGCAGCCGACGCTGTCTGCGACGAGTGTTTGAGCCTGCCGATCGGCCCGCACCTGACGCTGGACCAGATCGACCAGGTGGCCGATGCGGTGGCCGCGTTCTGCCAGGGGCGTGCGGCATGACCGATGCCTCGCTGCCGCCCACGGGCAAACCGCTGGACGCCGACGAATACGCCGCGCGCCACGATGCCGAGCTGGACTTCGAAAGCGTCTGCCTGCAAGCGCGCCAGCAGCACAACCTGGCGCAGGTGCAGGCGCTGCAACCGGCCGTCGTGCTCGAGGTCGGCTGCGGCCCCGAACTGCTGAGCCTGCAGGCCTTCGCGCAGCCCAATCGCCTCACGCGCTGGGTCGCGGTCGAGCCGGCTCAACGCTGGGCCGATGCCGCACGCGAAGTGGCCCTGCGCGAGCCGCGACTGGCGGTGGTGCACGACTACATCGAGCGCGCCGACGCCGCGCTGGCCGCACTGTGGCCGCACGGGCCGGTGGCCGACTTGGTCATCGTCTCGGGTGTGATCCATGAAACCGCCGAGCCCGAGGTGCTGCTGCGCGCCGGCCTGCGCTGGCTCAAGCCCGGTGGCCACTTGCTGGTCAGCGTGCCGAACGCGCTGTCGTTCCACCGTCTGCTGGCCGTGCAGATGGGGCTGATGGACGCGCCCGAAGTCTTGAGCGAACGCAACCGCCTGCTCGGCCAGCCGCGCGTGTACCGCCCGCAAGACCTGCGCGAGACGGTCACCGCGCTTGGCCTGACCGAGGTCGCGCTCGACGGCTACCTGTTCAAGCCTTTCACCCATGCGCAGATGGCGCTGCTGCTGCCGTCGCTCGGTGAGCGCGGTGTGCAGGGGCTGATCGAGCTGGGCCGTCAGTTCCCGCAGCAGGCGGCCGAGATCGCGCTGCTGGCGCGGCGACCGGCATGAGCGCACGAGAGATTCGCGGGTTGCTGCTCGACCTCGACGACACGCTGTTCGACGAGCGCTCGACGGCGCAACGCGCCTTTGCGGCTTGGCAGCCCATGCATGGCGGGCATCACCGCGACGAGGACGTGGAGCAAGCGTTCCATCGCTGGCGCCTCATTACCGACAAGCACTGGAAGCGCCACAGCGCCGGCGAGATCACGTTTCTGGACCAACGCCGCGAGCGCCTGCGCGAGTTCGTGGGTCAGGCGCTGACTGACGCCCAGGCCGACGCCTTGTTCGAGCCCTACATGCAGGCCTACCAGAGCAGCTGGTCGCTGGTGGACGACGCGGTCGAGTTCCTGCAGCGCAGTTCTCACCTGCCCAAGGTCATCGTGACCAACGGCCCGCGCCTGATGCAGGAGCGCAAGCTGTCGAGCCTGGGCCTGACCGATCACTTCATCGGCATGGTCACGCCGGACGACTGCGGCCACGCGAAACCGCGGCCCGAGATCTTTCACCGCGCGCTCAGCCTGATCGGCCTGCCCGCCGCCGCCTGCCTGATGGTCGGTGACGACCATGTCTGCGACATCGAGCCGGCGCACGCACTGGGCATGGCGGCCTTCCACATCCAGCCAGGCGTCAACGAACTGCTCGGCGCTCTGGCGCTGCTGTAGTCAGCGCGCGCGTTCGGAAGCGCGGCGGATCAACTGCTGCGCCTGGGCCGAAGCCTGCCAGCGCTGCGACAGGAACTCAGCCAGCCGCGGGTGCTGGGCGTGGACCACGTTGAAGCGCAGGTGCCGCTGGTCGGCATTGGCGACATCGAACGCCGCGCCGGCCAGCAGGATGTGCTGGCGGTAGGCGTCCTTGACCAGCGCGTCGGCGTCGACCCCGGCCGGCAGCTCACCCCAGAGAAACAAGCCGCCTTCGGCTGGTCGGTCGAGCAGCATCCCGGCGCCACGCAAGGCCCGCGTGCTGACC
>NZ_JBFUGE010000671.1:0-3074 GCF_056403075.1 Ideonella sp. P3_A4
AGCGGATGTCGCCGCCAGCGCAAAAAGCCGGAGCCTTGCCAGGCCGAGCGGCACCGTGGACCAGCACCGCGTCGATGCGGTCATCGTCTTCCCAGGCGCGCAGCAGACGCGTCAGCTCGCGGATCATTTCCAGCGACAGCGCGTTCAGCGCCGGTGCGCGGTTCAGCGTGATCAAGCCCAGGCGGCCACGTTGTTCGGCCAGGATCTGCGCGTCGGTGTTGAGGGCGTCGCTCATCGGTACTACAAGGTTTAAGTCAAACGGAAGCAGGGGCCGGTTCCGGCGAGCGGCGCAGCAAGGCAAACAGCTCGTTGCTGGCCAGTGCGCCCAACACGATTGCACCGCCAAGCATCGCGGCGCTCGAAGGTTTTTCGCCCGCGCCCAGCCAGGCCCAGGCCACGCCGAACAACACTTCAAGCAAGGCCAGCAAGGCCACTTCGGGCGCGGCCAGCGTGCGTGCAGCGGTCACGGCCATCACGCAGGGAATGGCGAGTTGCGTCACGCCAAGCAAGGCCAGCCAGCCGATGTCCGGGGCCGACGCCTGCAGCGGCCAAGCCACCGGCAATGTCACTGCCGCGGAGATCAACGCACCGAGCAACAGAGCAGGCAGCATGTCCGACGAGGCTTCGCTGCGCGACGCATGCTGGATCAGCGTCCAGTTGATCGCGCCAGCGATCGGCACGCCCATCGCGATGCCGGTGCCTAGCAGGTGGCTGCCGCCGGCGCCGCTGATGTCGGTCCCGAACATCCACGCGATGCCGCCACCGGCGACCAGGATCGCCGCCCAAGTGCGCGTGGGCAGCTTGTGATGCAGCAAGAATCGCGCGAGCAGCGCGGTGAACAGCGGCGCCGTGGCCATCACGACCAGCACATTGGCCACGGTCGTCAGCGTGATCGCCACCATGAAGGCAGTGAACATCACGCTCCAGCACACGCCCGACGCCCACAGTACTTTGCCACCGGTGCGAATGCGCGCCACCAGCGCCTGCGGCCCGCGCAGCCAGCCCAGCAACACCACCAAGCCAACAGCGTTGAACAGACTGCGCCAGAACGTGATCTCGAACGAGCGCGCCGCCTCGAGCTGCCGCGTGACGACCCCTGCCGTGCTCCACAGCAGCGTCACCAACACCATCACAAAAACAGCACGCCGGTGGGTCATGTATTGAAAGCGGCTCCAGAGGAGCCGCGAGTGTCACTCAAACTGGAGTCCCCGCTTGGAGGGGGCTCGGGGGAGCGAAACGAAATTGGAAACGCGCTGAGCGTGAAGGCGCTTATGCGCCTTCACGTGAGGCACGTTTCCGGTCGTGTTCCTTAAGGAATCGCTTGCGCACCCGCACGCTCTTCGGCGTGATTTCGACCAGTTCGTCGTCAGCGATGAACTCGACCGCGTACTCCAGCGTCAGGTCGATCGGCGGTGTGATCTTGATCGCGTCTTCCTTGCCGCTGACGCGGAAGTTGGTCAGCTGCTTGGTACGCGTCGCGTTGACGACGAGGTCGTTGTCGCGGCTGTGGATGCCGATGATCAGGCCTTCGTACACCGGGTCACCCGGCTTCACGAACATGCKGCCGCGGTCGTCCAGCTTGCCCAGCGCGTAGGTGAAGATTTCGCCGTCGTCCATGCTGATCAGCACGCCGTTCTTGCGGCCTTCGATGTCGCCCTTGTGGGCTTCGTAGCCTTCGAAGATGTTGCTGATCAGGCCGGTGCCGCGCGTCAAGTTCATGAACTCGTTCGAGAAGCCGATCAGGCCACGCGCCGGAATGCGGTATTCAAGTCGCACACGGCCGTTGCCGTCGGTTTCCATGTTGACCAGTTCGGCCTTGCGCTCGCCCAGTGCCTGCATCACGCCACCCTGGTGGGTGTCTTCGACGTCGGCGGTGACCAGCTCGATCGGCTCGTGCTTCTCGCCGTTCACCTCGTGGAACACCACGCGCGGCTTCGACACGGCCAGCTCGTAGCCTTCGCGGCGCATGTTTTCCAGCAGGATGGTCAGGTGCAGTTCACCGCGGCCCGAGACTTCGAAGATGCCGTCTTCGTCGGTCTCTTTCACGCGCAACGCGACGTTGGATTGCAGTTCCTTCTGCAGGCGGTCCCAGATCTGGCGGCTGGTGACGAACTTGCCTTCACGGCCGGCCAGCGGCGAGGTGTTGACGCAGAAGTTCATCGTCAGCGTCGGCTCGTCGATCTTCAGCATCGGCAGCGGCTGCGGGTCGAGCGGGTCGGTGATGGTCACACCGATGCCGATGTCTTCAATGCCGTTGATCAGCACGATGTCGCCCGGGCCCGCTTCGGGGGACTGGACGCGCTCCAGCCCTTCGAAGGTCAGCACCTGGTTGATGCGGCCCTTGATGGTCTTGCCTTCAGGGCCTTCCATCACCAGCACGTCCATGCCCGGCTTGACGGTGCCGGCGTTGACGCGGCCGACGCCGATGCGGCCAACGTAGGTGGAGTAGTCCAGAGAAGAAATCTGCAGCTGCAGCGGCGCGGCGGGGTCGCCCTCGTGCGCCGGCACGTGCTTGAGCACGGTGTCGAACAGCGCGGTCATGTCTTCGCCCCACTGCTCGCCCGGCTTGCCTTCTTCCAGCGAAGCCCAGCCGTTCAGGCCGGAGGCGTAGACGACCGGGAAGTCCAGCTGGTCTTCGGTCGCATGCAGCTTGTCGAACAGTTCGAAGGCCGCGTTGATCACGTAGTCCGGGCGCGCGCCGGGCTTGTCGACCTTGTTGACGACGACGATGGGCTTCAGGCCCAGCGCCAGCGCCTTCTTGGTCACGAAGCGGGTCTGCGGCATCGGGCCTTCTTGCGCGTCGATCAGCAGCACGACGCCGTCGACCATCGACAGCGCGCGCTCGACCTCACCGCCGAAGTCCGCGTGTCCCGGGGTGTCGACGATGTTGACGTGGGTGCCCTTCCATTCGACGGCGCAGTTCTTGGCCAGGATGGTGATGCCACGCTCTTTTTCGATGTCGTTGCTGTCCATCACGCGCTCGGCCACCTTCTCGTTCTCACGGAAGGTGCCGCTCTGGCGCAGCAGCTGGTCCACCAGCGTGGTCTTGCCATGGTCCACGTGGGCAATGATGG
>NZ_JBFUGE010000672.1:0-3056 GCF_056403075.1 Ideonella sp. P3_A4
GGCTGTAGCTCAGTTGGTAGAGTCCCAGATTGTGATTCTGGTTGTCGTGGGTTCGAGTCCCATCAGCCACCCCACCGAACATCAAACGGCGACAAGCACTTAGCGGCTGTCGCCGTTTTGCTTTGTGGCGCACCACTGTGGCGGCCATGACGCCGTCCAGCGCGTCCCCCTGGCATGCCGCGCCCTTTTCACGCACCATTGCCCGTTCGCCAATGGGTGGCGAAAAAAGGGGTGACGAATGAACTTCAGCAATGACGCTCTGCTCCACGCGGCGGCGACCATCGTGGCAGGGCGGTTGGAGGCGAGGGCCGCGCGCGAGGTGACCGGCGCCACCGCCGACAACGTGAGCGAAATGCTCGCGCAGGCGATGGCCGAGGTGCTCGGGGGCGTGGACCTGATGGAGGAGCGAGCCAAGTCCGAGTCGATGGACACCTGGCAACGCCTCAGCGACGAGTAGCTCGCTGCGTCGCCGGTTCGCGGCTTGCGGCGTGCGCCGGCGGCGCTGGTGGACTTCATGCGATGTGCCTGGCCTCGACCTCAGGGGCCTCTTTCCGACTGAACGCCGGCATCGATCGATGCGGAATGCGTTGACAGTCGTTCGCCCGGCCGCGCAGAATGCGCGCCTGCTCCGGGGTGCACGCATGGTGCGTGCTGAGATGGTTGATCCGAACCCGAGAACTTGAACCGGTTAGTACCGGCGTAAGAAGAGCCGTCGATCCTTGAGTCGTGCCGCCCTGCCTGGGTCGGTGCGCCACGGGGCGACCTTCGGAGCAACGACCTTGTTGCGAAGGACCGCCATGAACGCCCCCGAACGCCTGGAAGAACTGCTGTCGCTGACACGCGCGCCGTTCCCTGCCTCCCGCAAGATCCACCTCACCGGTTCGCGGCCCGACCTGCAGGTGCCGCTGCGCGAGGTCAGCCTGACCAATGGCGAGACGGTGGTGCTCTACGACACCTCCGGGCCCTACACCGACCCCACAGTCGCGATCGACGTGCGCCACGGCCTGCCAGGCCTGCGCCTGGGCTGGATCGAGCAGCGCGGCGACACCGAGGCCTACACGGGCCGCGCGCCGCAAGCGTTGGACGATGGCGCGAAGCAAGTCGAGCGCATCGCCGACAGCCTGGCCACCTTGCGCGCCGAAGCCGCAGCCTTGCAGCGCACACCACGCCGTGCCAAGAGCGGCGCCAACGTCACCCAGATGCATTACGCCAAGCGCGGCATCGTGACGCCCGAGATGGAGTTCGTCGCGCTGCGCGAGAACGGACGCCGCGAATGGATGGCGCAGTACCTGGCCGATGCCAAGCGCGAGCAGCGCCGCGCCGGCAACGGCATGGGCGCGGTGCTGCCGCGCGGGGCCATCACGCCCGAGTTCGTGCGCGACGAGGTGGCACGTGGCCGCGCGATCATCCCGGCCAACATCAACCACCCGGAAATCGAGCCGATGGCGATCGGCCGCAACTTCCTGGTCAAGATCAACGCCAACATCGGCAACTCTGCCGTCACCTCCAGCATCGAGGAAGAGGTCGAGAAGCTCGTGTGGGCGATCCGCTGGGGTGCCGACAACGTGATGGACCTGTCGACCGGGCGGAACATCCACACCACGCGCGATTGGATCGTACGCAACTCGCCGGTGCCGATCGGAACGGTGCCGATCTACCAGGCGCTGGAGAAGGTCGGCGGCGTGGCCGAAGACCTGACCTGGGCGATCTTCCGCGACACGCTGATCGAGCAGGCCGAGCAAGGAGTGGACTACTTCACCATCCACGCTGGCGTTCGCTTGCCTTTCATCCACCTCACCGCGGACCGCGTCACCGGCATCGTCTCTCGCGGCGGCTCGATCATGGCCAAGTGGTGCATCGCGCACCATCAAGAGAGCTTCCTGTACACGCACTTCGAAGAGATCTGCGAGATCATGAAGGCGTACGACGTGAGCTTCTCGCTGGGCGATGGCCTGCGCCCCGGTTGCGCATCGGATGCCAACGACGAAGCGCAGTTCGCCGAGCTGCGTACGCTGGGCGAGCTGACGCAGGTGGCGTGGAAGCACGACGTGCAGACCATGATCGAAGGCCCGGGCCATGTGCCGATGCACATGATCCAGGCCAACATGGACGAGCAGCTCAAGCACTGCCACGAAGCGCCGTTCTACACGCTGGGCCCGCTGACGATCGACATCGCGCCCGGTTACGACCACATCGCCAGCGCAATCGGCGCCGCGATGATCGGCTGGATGGGCACGGCGATGCTCTGCTACGTGACGCCCAAGGAGCACCTGGGCCTGCCCGACCGCGATGATGTCAAGCAAGGGATCATTGCCTACAAGATCGCCGCCCACGCAGCGGATGTCGCCAAGGGCCACCCGGGCGCGCGTGCGCGTGACGATGCGCTGTCGAAGGCCCGCTTCGAGTTCCGCTGGACCGACCAGTTCAACCTGAGCCTGGACCCGGACACTGCGCGCGAGTTCCACGACGAAACGCTGCCCAAGGACAGCAGCAAGGTGGCGCACTTCTGCTCGATGTGCGGGCCGAAGTTCTGCTCGATGAAGATCACGCAAGAGGTGCGCGACTACGCCGCCAGCCTGGGCGTGGCCGAGACCGAGGCGCTGGACCGCGGCATGGCCGAAAAATCCGGCGAGTTCCGCGCCGGTGGCGGCGAGATCTACATCCCGATCCATAACGACAAGGCCTGACGCAGTGGCCRCCATGCATGTGGGCATTGCCGGCGCTGGGTTGCTGGGCCGGTTGGCGGCTTGGCGGCTGGCGCAGCGCGGCTGCAGCGTCAGTGTGTTCGATCCGGCCGCGGGGCCGCAGCCAACGTTCGACGGGCAGGGGGCCGCTGCGTTCACGGCGGCCGGCCTGTTGAGCCCGATGGCCGAGCGCGACGTGGCCAGCGACCGGGTGGCCCAGCTGGGCTGGCGCTCGATCGCGCTGTGGCGCGGCATCGTGAAGGCCCTGCCTGGGTCGCCGTTCTTTGCCGATCGCGGCAGCCTGCTGCTGGTGCACCGGGGTGACCTTGGCACGGCGCAACGCACCCTCGCGCGCTTGCCCACTCCCGGCAC
>NZ_JBFUGE010000673.1:0-3045 GCF_056403075.1 Ideonella sp. P3_A4
GGACAACTCGGCATCTATACGGGTGCAGACCCGATCCGGCACAGGGTTCTCGGGCTTGGCGACACCCTCTTCGGCGCCACGGTTGTCGACTTCGCCTTGAACCCCGTTTCGATCAATGAACTCGGTCAGATGGCGATCCGCGTGGCGCTTGACGATCGCCGCCAATTCATCTTGCGCGCCGATCCGCAAGCGTGAGGCGTGCATGGTGTGCGGCTGCAAGCAGCCGCGCCCACTGCCCCGCCCTGCCGCTCAAAGCCCCTTGCAGTTCGCGTAGAACGACACCGTCGCTGGCCAGTCGCTGAAGATGCCGATCACGCCGACGTCTTGAGCCAGCACGTCGATGACCCGCAGCACATCACCTTCGCGGCTGATGGCTGCGTCGATGGTCTGGTAGTACGAGCCGTTGTTGCCATCGGCCAGGATGCCGCTGCGCTCCAGCGACCAGGTGATCAGGTCCAGGCCGGCGGCCTTGGCATCCTTGGCGGCTTGCGACGGAACGATGTTGTTCGACGTGTCCAGCGCCAGCAGCGCCCAGCTCGGCGGCGCCCAGATGTTGATGCCCTGCGCCTTGTAGGCTTTCAACTCGGCCGCGCTCGGCAGGTCGGGCACGACTGCGGCGTCGTCGAGGTAGACGGCCTGCTTGGCAAACTGCGGCTCGTGAGCAACCCAGTAGAGGATGTCGTCCTTCAGGAATGATTGCGCGTAGACCCGGCCCGGTGCGATGCCCGCGGCCTTGTACTCGTCGATCATCTTCTGCGCATAGGCCTGCTGGGTGAGACCGTCGAAGGGCATCGCGACCACCGGCGTCTTCAGCTCAGGCGTCATCTTGACGCCGAACTTCTTGAACAGCTCGATGCTCTCGGCGTGGGTCATCAGCGTGCCGCTGGTCGGGCCGGCGTAGAGATCGGTGCGGAACGTCGGCGTGCCGGCCATGTACTCGGCCACCGTCTTGCCGCGGGGGTTGAAGGCGTCCATCTTGCCGCGCAGCGTCCTGAACTCGGCCAGCGTGATGTCGCTGGAGCGGCACTCGGCTTTCGCCGGGCTGACCAGGTTGCCCGCATCGTCGAAAGTGGCGGGCGAAAACGGCGTGGTGCACTTGGCCGCCAGCGGCGTCTGCAGGATGTTGGTGGTCGTGTGCAGGTCGTTCTGCGCGTGGCGGCAGACGAGTTCCTTGTCCTTCGTGAAGGTCACGTCGCATTCCATGATGCCCGCGCCCATGCGTGCGCCCGCCTCATAGGCCTCGCGGCTGTGCTCGGGAAACTGCAGCGGTGCGCCACGGTGGGCGATCGAGAATTCGCTGACGTGGTACTTCTCGGTCTGCTTCGCACAGGCGTTGAGCTGGCGCTTCAGCTTGCCCTCGGGCATGTCGTTGACAAGAAAGAACGGGCGCGGGCCCAGTTGCACCGACGGCACCTTGTAGGCGGTTTCGACGGCGTTGGGCGACGCGCAGGCCGACAGCGCCGAGGTGGCCAACATGGCAACTGCGGCAAATTTGAAGGCGAATGATCGGTGCATGGGGCTCCTCTTAGGGATGGCAAGTTTCGACCGAGGTCGGCTCGGCTGGCTGCAGATTAGACGGCCGACATGTCGCGGCCATGACCTGAGTGAGCCTGGGCGCCCTACCTGCGCATCCGTCGGCCCACCAGCCGTTCGTCAGCCGATATCCGCCCTCACCCACGCCGCCGCCCGCTCGGCCATCATCAGCGTCGGGCTGCAGGTGTTGCCGCTGGTGATCGTCGGCATCGCGCCGGCGTCGACGACGCGCAGGCCATGCACCCCGCGAACGCGGAACTTCGAATCCAGCACGGCGAGCGGGTCGCGGTCGGCACCCATCTTCGTGGTGCCCACCGGGTGGAAGATCGTGGTCGCGATGTCGCCCGCCAGGCGCACCAGATCAGCGTCGCTGTCGAACTGCACGCCGGGCTTGAACTCCTCGGGCCGATACCTGGCCAGCGCGGGTTGCGCCGCGATGCGTCGGGTCACCCGCAGTGAATCTGCCGCGACTTGGCGGTCCTCGTCGGTGCTGAGGTAGTTGGGCGAGATCGCTGGTGCGTCCTCATGGCGAGGACTGCGGATCCGGACCGTCCCGCGGCTCGTCGGGTTCAGGTTGCACACGCTGGCGGTGAAGGCCGGGAAGCTGTGCAGGGGCTCGCCGAAGGCGTCGAGCGACAGCGGCTGCACGTGGTACTGGATGTTCGGCCAGACGTAAGCGGTGGAACTGCGGGTGAAGGCACCGAGTTGCGAGGGCGCCATGCTCATCGGGCCGCTGCGGCCCCAGAGGTATTCGAGCGCGATCCGCGCCTTGCCGAGCAGCGACGACGCCAGCTCGTTGAGCGTCAGCGCGCCCTGCACTTTGAACACCGCGCGCACCTGCAGGTGGTCTTGCAGGTTCTCGCCGACGCCAGGCACATCGGCCACGACCGGGATGCCGTGGTGCTGCAGCAGTGCGGCTGGCCCGACGCCCGACAGCTGCAGGATCTGCGGCGAGCCGATGCTGCCGGCGCACAGGATCACCTCTCGGCGCGCCCTCGCCTCGACCATCTGGCGCCCGTCCCACACGCGCACGCCGACGCAGCGCGGGCGGCCGTCCGGCGCGGGCTCGAACAGCAGCTGCGTCACGCGGGAGTTCACCCACAGTTTGAAGTTGGGCCGCGCATCGCAGGTCGGCCGCAAGAAGGCCTTGGCCGAGTTCCAGCGCCAGCCGGCCCGCTGGTTGACCTGGAAGTAGCCCACGCCTTCGTTGTTGCCGCGGTTGAAGTCGGCGCTGGCTGGCACGCCGGCTTGCTGCGCGGCGAGTGCGAAGGCGTCGAGGACGTCCCATCGCAGGCGTTGTTTCTCGACACGCCACTCGCCCCCGACGCCGTGGAAGGCCGCGAACTCGGGGTCTGCCGCGCCACCGTCGCCGAGGTAGTGGTCTTCGTGCCGCTTGAAGGCCGGCAACACATGTTCCCAACGCCAGGCATCGTCGCCAGTGAGCTCGGCCCAGCGCTCGTAGTCGCGCGATTGGCCGCGCATGTAGATCATCCCGTTGATGCTGGACGAGCC
>NZ_JBFUGE010000674.1:0-3041 GCF_056403075.1 Ideonella sp. P3_A4
GGCCAGATCAGGCCCGCCGGCGCGCCGACAGCCAGATGCCCCCCACGATGAGGGCGAAGGCGACCCCGTGGTACCAGCGCGGCGCTTCACCGAGCAGAGCTGTCGACAGGATGGCGGCGAAGACGGGCGTCAGGTTGCCGAAGAAGGAAGCCATCGCCGGCCCGACTGTCGACACACCCAGGCCCCAGCAGCGGTAGGCCACCAGCGACGGGCCGATCGCCACATACAGCAGCAGTGCCGGCACCCAGGGCGACCAGTGCCAGCGGGCATCGTCGGCCAGCAGGGCTTCCAGCCCGGCGGCGCCGCCGCTCCACACCAGGCCGAAGCTGATCTGCACCAGCAGGAAGCCGGCCCAGTCCCAGTCGGGCCGTGCATCACCTTGCATGTGCGCCGGTGGGCGCGCCAGCAGCCAGCTGTACAGCGCCCAGCTGACGATGGCCAGCAGCATCAGCAGGTCGCCGGGCACGAACTGCAGCTCGGCCAGGCGGGCCGGCTCGCCGCGCGCAATGACCAGCGCCACACCCGCCAGCGACAACGCCGCGCCGCCCAGCTCGCGCGGCGTCGGGTGTACACGGTGCAGCAGCAGGCCGAAGCCGAGCATCCAGGCCGGCATGCTGGCGGCGATCAGCGTCACGTTCAGCGGGCTCGAGCTGTGCAGCGCCATGTACTGCAACGCGTTGTAGCTGCCCATGCCCAGCAGGCCGAGCAGTGCAAGGTGCTTCCACCGCTGCTTCAGCACCGCGCGATCGGCGAACGCGCGGCGACCGAGCGGCCACAGCAAGGCGAAGGCGAGCAGCCAGCGGGTGAAGTTCAGCGCCACCGGTGGCACCGCGCCGACCGCCATCCGGCCGACCACCGCGTTGCCGGCCCACAGCAGTGGCGGCATTGTCAACAGCAGGGCGAGTCGAGGGGTGAGCGCGTGGGGTTTCATCGGGCCGCGGCGTGCGCCGACACAAGAAGGCTGGCACGATACCCGAGCTGATTCTTTCCGTTGGAGACCTCCGAGATGACCTTGCCCAGCCGTGCCATTCAGATCCACGCCTTCGGTGGCCCCGAGCAGATGAAGCTCGTCGAGACGCAAGTCGGCGGGCCCGGCCCGGGCGAGATCCGCATCCGCCACGAGGCGATCGGCCTGAACTACATCGATGTCTACCAGCGCACCGGGCTGTACCCGAACCCGCTGCCGCTGCATCTGGGCATGGAGGGCGCGGGCATCGTCGAAGCGGTTGGCGAGGGCGTCACGCACTTGGCGGTCGGCGACCGCGCGGCCTACGCCAGCAACCCGCCCGGCAGCTACTGCGAGCGCCGCGTGATGCCGGCCAAGTGTGTGGTCAAGCTGCCCGAGGCGATCAGCTTCGAGACCGGCGCGGCGATGATGCTCAAGGGCCTGACCGCCCAATACCTGCTGCGCCAAACGCTGCCGCAAGGCGGATTGCAGGCCGGTGACTTCGTGCTCTTCCACGCCGCGGCGGGCGGTGTTGGGCTGATCGCTTGCCAATGGGCGCGCGCGCTGGGCCTGCAGCTGATCGGCACCGCGGGCAGCGACGACAAATGCGCTCTGGCGCGGGACCACGGGGCTGCCCACACGATCAACTACCGGCGCGACGATTTCGTCGCCAAGGTCAAAGAGGTCACCAACGGCGCCGGCGTCAAGGTGGTCTACGACTCGGTCGGGGCCGACACCTTCATGAAGTCGCTCGACTGCCTGGCGCCGTTCGGCCTGCTGGCGAACTTCGGCAGTTCTTCGGGCAAGCCGGCACCGTTCGACACCGGTGTGCTGGCCAAGGGCTCGTTGTATATCACCCGGCCGACGCTGTTCACGCACATTGCCACCCGCGAGCGCACGCAAGCGATGGCCGACGACCTGTTCTCAGTGGTCGCTTCTGGCGCAGTGAAGATTCGCATCGACCAGCGCTACCCGCTGGCCGACGTGGCGCAGGCCCATCGCGATCTCGAGGCCCGCGCCACCACCGGATGCAGCGTGCTGCTACCGGTCTGAACTGCCGCGTCAGCGCAGCGGGATCACCGTGCCCGCCGACGGCCCATCGGCCAGGCGCCAGCTGAGCTTGACGCCGCCGTCGTGCGCTGAGGCTTCTGGTGTGCTGGCGCGCATCTCGAACTGCACTTCGCCGTGCGCGGGCACGCTGCCGCCGGCCCCGGCGCAGTTCAACCGCATTGTTGCGGTCTGCTGGCCGGCTTCGGTGTTCAGCACCTGCTCGTAGCTGGGGCAGGGCGACAGCGCTACCGCCTGGTCGCTCGGGTTGCGCAGCGTCACCAGATAGTTGAACGTGTTGCCGGCGGCCACCGCAGCGGGTGCGCTGACCTGCGCCGTCAGCGCCTGCGTCGAGCCCGGTGCAGGCCGCGCGCTGCGTACAGCGTGGTGATCGGCGCGCAGCACCGTAGCCTGGCCGCAGGTGGTGTCGACGTGCGCACCTTCAACGCTGAGCGTGCCACCGCCAAGTGGCAAGACGCGCAGCCGGCTCACCACCGTGCGGTCGGGCCCCAAGGTGGCTTCGCAAGAACCGGGGGTGCCCAACAGCACGGCCATGACGTCGTTGGGTGCCAGCTCGATCACTCTGACGCCTTCTTCGGAAGGTGATGTCAGCGCCGCCTGCCAGCCCAGTGCAGACTGCAGCTCGACCGTTGGCGAGGCCGAGAGCTGGCAGCGGTTGCCGGAACGGTTGCGCAGCAGCACCTCCTGCGTGGCCTGGCCATGCCACGCGCCTTGCCCACCCAGCGTGAGCACCAGGTCGGACTGCGCGCAGGGTGCACCAGGCGCGGCCGGCGTGGACTCTGTCACCGGCATCGTGGCCGGCTGGTTGAGCCAGGCGACCGGGGCCGCAGCGGCGGCCAGCGGCGCCAGCACTGCACAGGCAGCGGCAAAGCGTTGCGCGTTTGAATTCAGCAGAGAAATCATCTCGACGACTCCTTGGGGTTTGTGGTCGCGGGGCACCGCTCACCTGGCGATGCAAGAGCTGTTCGGGAACAGGTGGCCGCCGGAGGCGGTGGGCCCGTTCGCGCAGTTGCTGTCGATGTTGATC
>NZ_JBFUGE010000675.1:0-3035 GCF_056403075.1 Ideonella sp. P3_A4
AGCTGGTACCTGGGTGCGATGACCGGCGACGAGGCGCGCATCGAGCGCGTGCCGCTGCGCTTCCTGACGCCCGGCCGTTGGCGCGCCACCGTCTGGCAGGACGGCGAGACGGCCCGCGAGATCAAGCGCAGCGTGCGCACCGTCACGTCCGCCGACGTGCTGGTTCTGCCGCTGGCCGCCGCCGGCGGCGCCGCCGTGATCCTCGAACCGGCGCCTTGAACCTGCGGCCCACTTCGCATCCACTCCTCCGCGGAAGTGGCACGTCGTGGCTGGTGGCCGCACCGATGCAAACCGATCCCATGTCCACACACCACTTCATGAAGACCCGCCTACGCACCGCCCTTCTCGGCATCTCGCTCGCTGCCGCCGCGTCAGGCGCGCTGGCGCAGGCAGGCGCCGACTTGGTGATCCTTCCCACGCCTGCAGCGGCGTGGCGCACCGTCGTCGGGACTTGGGGCAACCAGGTCGAGCTGACAGGCGACAGCGTCATCGCGCCGGGGTCTAACCATGTCGGTGCCAGCGCGCGTGGCAACGGCGGCCAGCGCGAGGCCGTGCGGTTTGACTGGAAGGATCACTGGGCAACCATGCTGCGCTTCGAGAGCCGCGAACCGCTGGACCTGCGCCCCTACCTGGGCGGTACGCTGGAGTTCGACCTCGAAGTCGACGAGCTCGCCAAGGGCGGCGTGCGCGCCACGGTCGGCTGCGGCGAAGGCTGCGAGCGCGGGGTCAACCTGATCGAGCCGGCGCGCGCCTGGGCCGGGAAAGGCTGGCAGCACGTCGCGCTGGCGATGAGCTGCTTCGCCCGCGAGGGTGCCGATTTCTCCAAGGTGAGGTTGCCGTTCGCGCTGGAAGGCGCCGGCAGCGGTCGTGTGAGTGTGGCCAACGTGCGCATCACGCGCGAGGCCAAGGCCGGCCTGCCCTGCCCCGACTACCGCACCGAGTCGTTCACGCCGGCGCCGCAGACCGAATCGTTCTCGGTCGACTGGTGGCTGCCGCTGCACGCGCAAAAGCTGCAGGAGAAGAACCGGCTCGTCGCTGCCGGCACGCCGCCCGAAGTGGTCTTCATCGGTGATTCGATCACCCAGGGCTGGGAGAACGACGGGCGCGCGGTCTGGCAGCGCGACTTTGCCCGTCACCATGCGCTGGCACTGGGCTTCGGCGGCGACCGGACCGAGAACGTGCTGTGGCGGTTGCAGCAAGGCGAGGTCGACGGCATAACGCCAAAAGTGGTGGTGCTGATGATCGGTACCAACAATTCCGGCCTGCGCAGCCCAGAGAGCACCGCTGCCGGCGTCAAGCACCTGCTCGATGAGATCCGCCAGCGCCTGCCGTCGTCCAAGGTGCTGTTGCTGGCCATCTTCCCCCGCGGCGAGAAACCTGACGACCACCTGCGCGGCGTCAACGAGCGCGTGAACAAGCTCATCGCCGGATACGCCGACGGCCGCAGCGTGCACTTCCTCGACATCAGCACCGCGCTGCTCAATCCCGACGGTTCGCTGAGCAAGGACGTCATGCCCGACCTGCTGCACCTCAGCGAGAAGGGATACGCGATCTGGCAACGCGCGATGGCGCCCACGTTGCAGATGCTGCTGGCCGCACGCCCATGAAGGCCCCCATCACCACCACCACGCCGACCACGACCGCGCGCTGCATCACCCGACAGTCGGGCACCAGCAGCGGGTGCAGCGGCGTAAGATCACCGCCGGCGAGGACGCTCTGGAGGATCCATGTTGTCGCCCGCACGTCTTCTGCTTGGCTTCTTGCTTGGCCTGGTGCTCGTCACGCAGGCCGCCGCCGACGTCGTCCGCTTTCCTCGCCCGGAGTTTGAAGGCGACCGGCGCTTCGACTACGCGCTGCAACTGCTGAAGTTGGCGCTGTCCAAAGTCGGTCCGGAATACCGGATCGAGCTGGCCGAGATCCCGATGAACCAGGAGCGCCAGATCCTCGCACTGGAGGCCGGGCGCGCGATTGACGTCGCACCCATGCCCAGCTCCGCCGAGCGCGAGGCGCGGCTGCTCGTGGTGCGCATCCCCATCAACAAGGGCGTACTCGGTTTGCGACTGGGCCTCATCCGCAAGGGCGACGCGGCGCGGTTCGCCGGCGTGAACACGCTGGACGACCTGAAGCGCGTGCGTCTCGCCCAAGGGCTGCAATGGCCCGATACGCAGATCCTGCAGGCCAATGGCGTGCCCGTCATCACCGCGCCGAGCTACGAAGGCCTGTTCAAGATGCTCGTCAGCCAGCGCTTCGACTACTTCCCCCGCAGCGCACTCGAGATCTGGGACGAGCAGGCCAGCAACGCCGAGACGCTGGAGATCGAGCCGCGCATCGCACTGCACTACTACTACGACGCCTACTACATGCTCAACCGCGCCAACATGGGCCTGGCAGAGGTCATCCGCCAGGGACTGGAGAAGGCGATCGCCGACGGCTCGGCGGACCGACTCTTCGACCAGCATCACGGCGAGCGCCTGCGTCGGGCGCAACTGGACAAGCGCGTGGTCATCAAGCTGACGAACCCGCTGCTCACGCCCGGCACGCCGCTGGACCGTCCCGAGCTGTGGTACGACTTCGCCCGGAAGTAACTCAGGCTCTCAGGTCGGCGGCGCCGGTTGCACCCAGCGCGCCAGTGTGGCGTACATGTCGTCGACAACGATGGGCTTGGCGATGTGGTCGTTCATGCCCGCGGCCAGCGCCTTCAAGCGGTCGCCGACCAGTGCGTTGGCGGTCATCGCGATCACCGGCAGATCGCGCCACTGGGGCCGTTGGCGCAGCCGCTGCGTCGCCTCGTAGCCGTCGAGCACGGGCATCTCGCAGTCCATCAGCACGCCGTCGTAGCAGCCACGTTCCAGCATCTCCAGCGCCTCTTGGCCGTTGCAGGCCACGGCGACGATGACGCCGACGCGCTTCAGCAGCCATTCGGCGATCTCGCGGTTGACCGGGTTGTCCTCCACCAGCAGCAGGCGCGCGCCACGCAGCCGCGAAGGGTCCGCCGGCGGCGGCGGTGCTCGCTTCGCCGGCGCTTGTGGCTGCAG
>NZ_JBFUGE010000676.1:0-3033 GCF_056403075.1 Ideonella sp. P3_A4
GTCAAAGGCCTGGGCCAGCTGTCCATCCGCTTGCGTGACGCCGAGGTGCTGGTCGCCATCCGCGAACGCACCCAGTTCAACCGCCAACTGCTCGAAAAGCTGCCCAAGCTGCGGCTGATCGCGCAGACCGGCAAGGTCGGCCCGCACATCGACATAGACGCCTGCACCCGCCTGGGCATCGCCGTGGCCGAGGGCGTGGGTTCGCCGCACGCGCCAGCCGAGCTGACCTGGGCGCTGATCATGGCCTCGATGCGCCGGCTGCCGCAGTACATCGGCAATCTGAAACACGGGGCCTGGCAGCAGTCGGGCCTGAAATCGGCCTCGATGCCGCCCAACTTCAGCATCGGCATGCAGCTGCGCGGCAAGGTGCTGGGCATCTGGGGCTACGGCAAGATCGGCGCCATCGTGGCCGGCTATGGCCGTGCCTTCGGCATGGACGTGCGCATCTGGGCCAGCGACGAATCGCGTGAGCGCGCGGTGGCCGATGGCTACACGGTGTTCGCCAGCCGCGAGCAGGCCTTCGAGGAAAGCGACGTGCTCAGCGTGCACCTGCGCCTGTCGGACCGCACGCGCCAGGTCGTCACGCTGTCCGACCTGGGCCTCATGAAGCCAACCGCGCTGTTCGTCAACACCTCGCGCGCCGAGCTGCTCGAAGACGCGGCGCTCGTCTCGGCCCTGAACCGCGGCCGCCCCGGCCTGGCGGCAGTCGACGTGTTCGAGACCGAGCCCATCTYGCAAGGCCACCCGCTGCTGCGGCTCGAAAACGCCGTCTGCACGCCGCACATCGGCTATGTCGAGCAAGACAGCTACGAGTTGTATTTCGGCGCCGCGTTCGACAACGTGGCCGCCTTCGTCGCCGGCCATCCGACCAACATCGTCAACCCGGATGCGCTGAAGGTCCTGCGCTGAAGAGCCGGGCGCCCTGCCCGCCCCCTCACACGCACTCGGCCTCACAACGACTCGAGGAACGCCAGCACCGCGGCGCGCTCGTCCTTGCTCAGGGCCTCGAAGCGCTGGCGGCTGCCGGCCGCCTCGCCCTCGTGCCAGCCGATGGCCTCCATCAGTGTGCGGGCCCGGCCGTCGTGCAGGTAGCGCACGTTCGTTGCCGCACCCTGCACGTACTTCAGCGAGCCCAGCCCCCACAGCGGTGAGGTGCGCCACAACCGCGGCTTGCCCTGGCTTTCGGTCAGGCTGTCGGCCAAGCCGGGGCCCATGTCGTGCAGTAACAGGTCGGTGTAGGGGTGGATCGTCTGGTCGCGCAGCTCGGCGAACGGGTGGTTCTTGCCGGTCTTCATCTTGGCTGCGTGGCAAGCAACGCATTGGGCCGTGGCGAACAGCTTGCTGCCGCGCTCGATCAACGCCGGGTCCACGTCGTGCTCAGGCGACACGCGGATGCCCTCCATGAAGCCGCTGCGCAGGCTGCGTTGCGCCGGCACGCCCAGCAGCGCCAGGTACTGCGCCAAACGCTGCATCTCGGTCTCCGAGATCGCCGTCTTGGCCCGCGTCTGGCCGCATTGGCCCTTCTGGCAACCACGCGTCGGGAACACCGGCGAGGTCACGCCCAGGTCCATGATCAGCGCGGTGGCAGCCTGTTGGCGGGTGCTGGCCTTGGCCGCCTTCCAGCCGAAGCGGCCCAGGTGCCGATCGCCGGTCTCCGGGTCTGTCGACCAGTTCGGCACGCCGCGCACGCCGTCGCCGTTCGCATCGTCGGGGTCGGACAAGGCGAGGATCGTCTCTTCGTCGACCGCCTCCAGCAGCCCCATGCCGATGACCTGCGGCGCCTGGCGCACCGAGTACTGTGCCGGCACCGGCCCCTTGAAGGCATAGACGGGGGTTTGCAGCTCGATCTTTTCGCCGTCGGCCAGCTTGCGCGTCTTCAGCTTGTACGACCTGATCGACACCGAGTAGTCGGGCGCCCCCGGGAGCGAGGTCTTCTGCTGGATGTTCAGGCCATAGACCGGGTCCGGCACGATCTCGCTCGGCGAGCTGGAAGCCGCAGCCAACACCGTCAGCGTGTCCAGCGTGCGGCCCACGGCCAGCGGCAGGCTGCGTCCGTTCAGCGCATGGCAGCCGATGCAGCGCTCGGCGTTGAAGCGCGGGCCCAACTGCTGCGCGTGTTCGGTGAAGACCGGGTTGATGTCCGGGCTCTCGGAGTGCTTGCCATCGGCAAACGAGGTGTGGAACAGGCGCCGGCCCTCGACGAAGCGCTGCGTATTCGCGATGCCGATGTTGTTGGCCATCTGCTGGAACACGCGGTGTGGCTCTTCMGAGTAGTTGTACGAGACGCTGGCCTCGCCGCCCAGCAGCGTGCGGTCGGGCAGCGGCGACGAGTCGAGCGTCGGCGCGATGCCGTACCACGGCCGCATGCCCACGCCGACCTCGTACAGCTGCTCGAATGAGTAGTAGCGGATACCGCCGCCGTCGATCAGCGCCTTGTCGCTGCCGGGCAAATGATCCAGGAACGGCGCCGGCGACAGCTCGATCACATCGCCGACCTGCAGCGGCGTGCCGGGCACCGGCGCGCGCCAGTTGTCGGCAATGACCACCATGCAGTCTTCGCGCAGCGTGGTGTCGCGGCAGATGTTCTTGTTGCCCTCTTTCGGATTCAGGAAGCCGACGTTCATCTTCCAGCCGCAGTCGCGCACGTCGTCGTCCACGCGGCGGAAGGCGCTCAGGCCACTCTCGATGAAGGTGCCGTTGTTGACCCGCAGCGACACCTCGACACGCGAGCGGCCGGCCGGCACCTCGTCGCGGATCATCAAGCCGAACGAGCGGTTCTGGAAGTACCAGGTCGGGAAGGTGAAGTAGTTGCCGGGCCCCACGTCCGGCGCGTCCCACGGCTCACCGCGCTCGCGCGCGTGGCGGTTGGTCGGCCGAAAGCCGGCCAGCGTCACCAGCGTGCCATCGG
Source organism: Ideonella sp. P3_A4 (assembly GCF_056403075.1). Classification (NCBI taxonomy): domain Bacteria; kingdom Pseudomonadati; phylum Pseudomonadota; class Betaproteobacteria; order Burkholderiales; family Sphaerotilaceae; genus Ideonella; species Ideonella sp. P3_A4. Next base: position 2,909 of record NZ_JBFUGE010000676.1, read on the forward strand.
CTTCCTTGTATTGGATCTTCTCGACCAGCGGCGTGCCGGGGCCGAACAAGGGCACGTAAGTCTTGGCGCCCAGGCGCGGCGGCGCGACGGCCGTCGCCGATTCAGCGCGGCGCGCCTCATTGGCC
>NZ_JBFUGE010000677.1:0-3026 GCF_056403075.1 Ideonella sp. P3_A4
GCGCTGGCCTGGGCTGGGGAGCGCTGACCGGTGTGCTGATTGCCGGCTACACGCTGATCGATGGTTATGCCGTGAAGGTGGTACTGATCTCGCCGATCCTGGTCGACTACTTCGGCAACCTCGCGCGCATCCCTTTCATGCTGCCTTCGTACTGGAAGGACCGCGCGGGTTTTCGCGCCGCGTGGCGCTCGCAATGGCCCTACGCGCTGGTGATGGCGACTATCAGCCCGCTGGCCTATGTGCTGGTGCTGTATGCGGCGCAGCGGGCACCGCTGTCGCATGTGGCGCCGGCGCGCGAGGTGTCTATGCTGTTTGCGGCGCTGATCGGTGGCCGCCTGCTCGGCGAGGCCGACCGCGGCTGGCGCCTGGCCGGCGCCGCGCTGATGGCCGCCGGCGTCATCGCGCTGGCGGCCGGTTGAATTCAGACACCCAGGTAGATCGCACCCAGCGCCAACAACGCGGGCAGAGCCTGAATGAAGAAGATCTTGCGCGACACGCTGGCGGCGCCATAGACCCCCGCGACCACCACGCAGGCCAGGAAGAAGATCTTCACCTGCGTCCCGCCGCCGCACAGGCCCCAGACCAGCCCGGCCGACAAAAAGCCGTTGTACAGGCCCTGGTTGGCGGCCAGCACCTTGCTGGCGGTGGCGAACTCCTGGGTGTTCTGGAAGGTCTTCAATCCGAACGGCTTGTCCCAGAGGAACATCTCCAGCACCAGGAAATAGGCGTGGAGCAAGGCGACCAGCGCCACGAGCACAGTAGCGATCATCTCAGGGTTCTCCTCTATCCCAACAAGCCAAAACGGCGGGCTGCATCATGCCGCACAAGGCCGTGGTTGGGTGTCCCGCCTGGGACGTCTTTCTGAGACGGCGCAGTCCCATGCACAATTACCCGCAACCGGTTGAAGGAGGCAGCGCATGTCGGACAGCAGCAAGGTTCTCGTCGCCCAAGGTGGCGGCCCTACCGCGGTGATCAACCAGTCGCTCGCCGGCGTGGTGCTCGAGGCCCGGCGCCATCGCGGCATTGAGCGGATCTACGGTGCCCGGCATGGCGTGCGCGGCATCATCAATGAAGATTTCTACGACCTGACGCAGGAGACCAGCCACAACCTCGAGCTGGTCGCCGCGACGCCGTCCTCGGCCCTGGGCTCGACGCGCGACAAGCCGGATCTCGCCTACTGTCAGAAGATCTTCAAGGCGCTGCAGGCGCACGAGATCGGCTACTTCTTCTACATCGGCGGCAACGATTCGTCGGACACGGTGCGCATCGTCAGCGAACAGGCGAAGGCCGCCGGCTATCCGCTGCGCTGCATCCACATCCCGAAGACCATCGACAACGACCTGGTCGGCAACGACCACACGCCGGGCTTCCCGAGCGCAGCGCGCTTCGTCGCCCAGGCGTTTGCCGGCGCCAACCTGGACAACGCCTCGCTGCCGGGCGTCTACGTCGGCGTCGTCATGGGGCGGCATGCCGGCTTCCTGACGGCCGCGTCGGCACTGGGCAAGAAGTTTCCCGACGACGGGCCGCACCTCATCTATGTGCCCGAGCGGGTGTTCGAACTGCCGAAGTTCTTGGCGGACGTGCAGGCCACCTACCAGCAGCACGGCCGCTGCGTGATCGCCGTGTCCGAGGGCATCCATGATGCGAGCGGCAAATCGATCGCCGAGCAACTGTCCAAGGACGTGGAACGCGATGCGCACGGCAACGTCCAGCTGTCCGGCAGCGGCGCGCTGGCCGACCTGCTGTGCGATGAGATCAAGAGCAAGCTCGGCATCAAGCGCGTGCGTGGCGACACCTTCGGCTACCTGCAGCGCTCGTTCATCGGCTGCGTGTCCGACGTCGACCAGCGCGAGGCGCGGGAGGTGGGCGAGAAGGCCGTGCAGTACGCCATGTGGGGCGATCGCGATGGCTCCGTGGCCATCAAGCGAACCGGCTTCTATTCGGTGGAGTACGAACTGCAGCCGCTCGAGGCCGTGGCGGGCAAGACCCGCGTGATGGATGACGAGTTCATCAGCGAATCGGGCACCGACGTGACCGACGCCTTCCGCCTGTACCTGCGACCGCTGCTCGGTTCGGGGATGCCCGATGCCTTCCGGCTGCGGCGGCACGTGGTGGCCAAGCGGTTGGGTGGCTGATCGGACATCGGCCCGACAAGAAGAATTCATCAACAACGACGGACCACGTCGAACCGAGGGAAAGAGGAATGCAATTCACTGATGCAGACCGGCGCGTGCGCTGGTTGAGCCGGGTGCTGATGGCGATTGGCGCCGTGATCGTGCTCGTGATCATCTGGCCGTTCTATGCGGTGCCCACCGGCAGCCGCGGCGTGGTGACGCAGTTCGGGCGCATCGTCGGCATCGAGGACGAAGGCCTGGCGGTGCTGCCGCCCTGGCGCAAGCTGCACAACTTCAGCATCCGCGCCGAGAAGGCCGACATCGAGAACGCCGAGGGCAGCACCAGCGACACCCAACCGGTGAAGGTGAGCATGACGGTGCGCTACAGCATCGCGACCGACCGAGTGTCCGAGGTGTTCGAGAAGTACTCGCACGACGGTGACCTGGCTTCCTACGTGCAAACGGCGACGCAGGAAATCTTCAAGGCGGTGACGGCCAAGTACACCGCGCCGGACCTGATCTCGCAGCGGGCGAAGGTCTCGTCGGACATCAACGCGGCGCTGCGCGAGAAGCTGTCGATCTACGGCGCGCAGGTGATCAACATCGACATGCGCAACTTCTCGTTCTCCGACTCGTACATGCATGCGATCAACGACAAGGTGACGCAAGAGCAGCTGCGCCTGGCGGCCGAGAACAAGCTGCACACCGTCGAGGCCGAGCAGAAGCAGAAGGTCGCGATCGCCGAAGCTGAAGCCAACGCGCGCAAGGCCGAGGCCGACGGAGAGGCCTATGCGAACCTGACGATCGCCAAGGCGCAGGCCGAGGCACTGCGGGTGCAGAACGCCGCGCTGGCGCAGAACAAGGACGTGCTGGAGCTGCGCCGCATCGAGGTCGAGAAGGTCAAGGCCGAGA
>NZ_JBFUGE010000678.1:0-3024 GCF_056403075.1 Ideonella sp. P3_A4
GGCGACATGCCCGGCGGCGTATTCGGCCGGCTCGCAGACATCGATCACCACCGCCTTCTCGCGGTTGATCAGACGCACCGCCTCGTTGGCGGAAATCGCGCCGCCTTGGCCGCCGCGTTGCAGCACTGGCCACAGCAGCAACGCACCCGACACCAGGGCCATCACAGCCGGAATCCAGTTCTCGATCAGAAAGCTCAGCACGGCGGCACGACCAGATCAGGTTGCAAAGGGGCGGAATTATAGAATTTGCCGCGTTGCAGCAACCCTTGGCGGCTCAGGCCGTAGACCCATGTACAAGCTCGTGCTGATCCGCCACGGCGAATCGACCTGGAATCTGGAGAACCGTTTCACCGGCTGGACCGACGTCGACCTGACCGACACCGGCGTGGCCCAGGCCCGCGCAGCCGGTGCGCTGCTGAAAGCCGAAGGCTACGAATTCGACGTCGCCTACACCTCGGTGCTCAAGCGAGCCATCTGGACGCTGTGGCACTGCCTGGACACGATGGACCGCACCTGGCTGCCCGTCGTCAACGACTGGCGCCTGAACGAGCGCCACTACGGTGGTCTGCAGGGCCTGAACAAGGGCGACATGGCCAAGCAGTACGGCGACGAGCAGGTGCTGATCTGGCGCCGCAGCTACGACACGCCGCCGCCGCCGCTGGGCGCCGACGACCCGCGTGGCCAGCGCCAGGATGTGCGCTACGCCAAGCTGCAGCCCGAACAAGTGCCGCTGACCGAATGCCTGAAGGACACCGTCGCGCGTGTGTTGCCTTGCTGGGACGAGGTACTGGCACCCGCTATCCGCTCGGGCCAGCGCCTGGTGATCGCCGCCCACGGCAACTCGATCCGCGCGCTGGTCAAGTACCTGGACGGCATCAGCGACGCTGACATCGTCGGGCTGAACATCCCAAATGGCATCCCGCTCGTCTATGAGCTCGATGCCAACCTGAAGCCGATCAAGAGCTACTACCTGGGCGATGCCGACGCCGTGGCCAAGGCAGCCGCGGCTGTCGCCGCGCAGGGCAAGAAAGCCTAAGCGTCTGCTGCCAAGGCCTGCTGGATCTCGTCGCGCAAGTGCGCGGCGAGCGCGCGGCGGTCGGCATGGGTGCTGCCTTCGCTGAGCAGAAAGCGCACGCGAACGCCCAGGCCCTGGGCACAGACAACGCGCCAGATGCTGTGCACCAGCGTCATCTGGTTGATGTAGCAGGCCGAGGTGCTGAAGCGCTCGCCGGGCTCGTGGTAGCGCAGCGCCACCGCCTGCACGGGCACATGGCCACCGATCGCCGCCTGCAGCAGGTTGGCATGGAACGGCAGCACCGTTTCGCCGGCACCCGTGGTGCCTTCGGGGAACACAGCCACCGTTTCACCACGGCCCAACGCTGCCGCCACCTCGTGCACGACCCGCAGCGCATCACGCTTGCGCTCACGCTCGATGAACAGCGTGCCGACCGATCGGATCAGCCAACCCAGCAACGGCCAGCGCAGCACATCGGCCTTGGAGACGAAGCGCGCATGCGGACAAGCCGCGTGGATCACCGCGATGTCGAGCCAGGAGACATGGTTGGACACCAGCAGCGCTGCACCCGGACGCGGCTTGCCCTCGATCTGCAGCGTGATGCCGAACAGGCGCAGAGCCTTCGCACTCCACCACTGCACTTTGCGAGCACGCGCATCAGCATCGAGTGACGAGAAACGCAGCGCGACGATGGCCATGCCGTGCAGCAGATGCACGATGCCCCGCACGAGGCGCCAGAGGCCGACGCCAGCGCGGATCACTGGGCGCCGTGGGCCTGATAAGCCACCGTGCCCGCCACCATCGTGGCGCGCACCCGGCCTGGCAGGGCCATGCCGGTCGAAGCGAAATCGAACGGCGTGTGCTTGCCCTGGCTCTGCAACTCGGCCGGCTTGACCGCCCAGGTCGCCGTGGGATCAAACACGCAAACATCGGCCACGCCGCCTTCGACCAAGCGGCCGGCACTGCTGCTCAACGAGCCCAGCGCGTCGCCCAGCACCGCGACCGGCCGGCTGGTCACGCGGGACAGCGAGTCCGACAGGTCAAGCTTGGCATCGGCGCCCCACTTCAGCGCCAGGCTCAGCAACAGCTCCAGTCCGGTTGCGCCGGGTTCAGCCTCGCCGAACGGCAGGGTCTTCGCATCAGCGTCGACCGGTGTGTGGTCGGACACCAGCGCGTCGATCGTGCCGTCGGCCAGCGCGGCGCGCAGCGCGTCGCGGTCGGCCGTCTGGCGCAGCGGCGGCGACAGACGCATCGACGAGTTGAAGAAGCCGATGTCGACGTCGGTCAGATGCAGCGAGTTGATGCTGACGTCGGCGGTGACTTTCAGCCCTTCGGCCTTGGCCGCGCGCAGCAGCGCGACGCCGGCCGCACTCGACAGGCGACACAGGTGCACCCGCGCGCCGGTGGCGCGCATCAGTTCGAAGATCGTGTGCAGCGCGATCGTCTCGGCCGCCACCGGCACGCCCGACAGGCCCAGCCGCGTGGCGACGGCGCCACTGGCCGCGACGCCCTTGCCGAGGAAGCCGTCTTGTGGCCGCAGCCAGACGGTGTAGCCGTAGGTCGCCGCGTACTGCAGCGCGCGCCACAGCACCAGCGTGTCCTGGATCGGCACCTCGGCCTGCGAGAAGCCGACGCAGCCGCTCTCGGTCAGCTCGGCCATCTCGGTCAGCACCTCGCCGTTCAGGCCACGCGTCAGCGCGCCCAACGGGAACAGGCGGCACAGGCTGAGCTTGCGGGCGCGGAACTTCAGCATGTCGACCAGGCCCGGCTCATCGAGCGCCGGGTCGGTGTCGGGCGGGCAGACCAGGCTGGTCACACCACCAGCGGCCGCTGCATTCAGCTCGCTTTCGAGCATGCCTTCATGCTCGTGGCCGGGCTCGCGCAGGCGCGCGGCCAAGTCCACCAGCCCCGGCGCGACGATGCAACCGGTGGCGTCGATAGTCCGCACCGACTCGAATTCGGCCGGCACCTTGCCGATCGCCACGATGCGCCCGGCAGCCACCGCCACG
>NZ_JBFUGE010000679.1:0-3022 GCF_056403075.1 Ideonella sp. P3_A4
GTGCCGATGGGCACGCGAGCAACTGTGGGTGCGAAGCAGGAGGCGCATATGAATGGGCCGTATATTTGTGAATCGGCTGTATGCAAAGCATTTCCGGGTGTGACGCCTGTTTCAACGTCAGCAGGGGCGCTTTTTGCCGTTCAAGAGGGTTGACGCTGCCTTCGCGTCCGGCCCATGGGCGTACAGACGAAATTTGAAGGCCGCCGACGACATCGGCGCCTAGGGATTCAACAGCAGGCGATTGCCGACTAGCATCCTTCCAAGTTACGTCAGATGGGCAGACCTCACTCCATGCAGAGCTCGAATCAACATCGCCAGGCTAGGTCATCGCGCACCGGCCGTCGTGCCGCCATGCAACTCGTGGCCGCTGTCGCGTTGGCCGGCTGCGGGGGGTCCAGTGCGCCTGATCCCGAAACGCAGGCGCTGGAGGACCAGACCTCTGCCACTGACACCGCGCCGATCGACTACGGCGCCGGCCCGGGGATCGGTACCGACGACCAGGGGCGCGATGCCCGAGTGTCAGCCCTGGGGCCACAGCAAGCCCAGGCGATCACTGTGCCGAATGGGCCGCCGGACGTTCACCTGAAGGGCATGTTCGGCGAAGCCTTCAGCTGGCCCCTGATTCCGCTGCACACCATCTTGCTGCCCGACGGCCGCGTGCTCAGCTTCGGCAGCAAGCCCAACGGCGGCCAGAGCGGGCTGATGCACTACGCCCTGTGGGACCCGGCGCTGGGCACGGGCACCGAATCGAAGCTGTTGCTGTCCAACACGACCGGCACCGACATCTTCTGCGCCGGCCAGGCGCTGCTGCCCGGCAGTGGCAACGTGCTGCTGGTTGGTGGCGACCGCATCGTCAACGGCAAGCGCAACTACGCCAACAACGACGTCAACCTGTTCACGCCGGCCGACAACAAGCTGACGAAGCAGACGCAGTCGATGGCGTTCCAGCGCTGGTACGCCACGCTGGTGACGACGGCCGCTGGCGAGCAGGCGGTGATCGGTGGCCGCATCGACATGCTGTTCGAAGGCAATGCCCAGTACCCGCCGACGGCCGACACCTACGCCAGCACCCCGGAGGTGTACAGCGCCACGAGCGGCTGGCGCACGCTGACGACCGCCACCAACGAGTGGGCCTACGGCTCGAAGGTCCAGGCCTGGAACTATCCCAAGGCCTGGTGGTCGCCGCAAGGCAAGGTGCTCGTCTTCACCGTCAAGGGTGAGTTCTTTGCGCTCGACGTTGCCGGCACGGGCAGCGTGGCCAAGGTGCCGGGTGTGTTGCCGCTGGGCGCCTACAACCTGCCGGCCGCGATGTACCAGCCGGGCAAGATCCTGTCGGTGCGCGCGGCCGCCAAGGCGGTGGTGGTCGATATCAACAGCACCACGCCGGTGGTCACGCCGACGGCGTCCTTGTCGGCCGATCGCCGCTTCGGCAACGCCACCGTGCTGGCCGACGGCAAGGTGTGGGCCAACGGCGGCTCATCCACCGGCAACGACCTGGTCGGCGCGCGCTACGACTCGGAGACCTGGAACCCGGCCACCGGCACCTGGACGCTGGGTGCCACGGCCACCAAGGCGCGGCTGTACCACAGCATCTCGATGCTGATGCCCGACGGCTCGGTGCTCACCGGCGGCGGCGGCGCGCCGGGCCCGGTGACGCAGCTCAATGCGGAAATCTACTTCCCGCCGTACCTGTACAAGACCGATGGCTCCGGACAGCCTGCCGTTCGCCCGGTCATCGCGACGGCGCCGAGTGCGGCCACCTGGGGTCAGGCCGTGGCGGTGACCATGTCCGATGCGAACCCGGTCACGCGCATGACGCTGGTGCGTTTTGGCGCAGTGACACATGACTTCAGCAACGAGCAGCGCTTCCAGGATGTGAGCTTCACCCAGAACGGCGCGGGCCTGACGGTCACCATGCCGGCCTCGGCCAACTACGCGCCGCCGGGCTTCTACATGCTGTTCGCGCTGGATGCACAAGGTGTGCCTTCGCAAGCCAAGATCGTGCGACTGGGCGCATGAGGTGACCACGCCCCGACGGGGCTGGCCTCTTGGGGCCGTCGGGCTGCACGGCTCGGGCGTCGAACCTCGACGCCCGCGGTTGTTGGAAAATGCAGCCCGCGATGCCCACCCGCAAGGCTGCCCGACACCATCACCACGTCTACGTGGTGGAGTTGTCTGACCGCGTGTGGAACGTGGCGGCCTTTCGCAAGGCCAACCCCGAGCACGTTCTTGGCAAGCCCTTGGTCTATGTCGGCATGACCGGGCTTGACCCCGACCTGCGCTTCGACAGGCACAAGGCCGGCATCCAGGCCAACCGCTACGTGCTGGAGTACGGCCTTCGGCTGATGCCCGAGCTCTACGAGGTCTACAACCCGATGCCCTACGAGGCGGCACGGGACATGGAAGTGGAGCTGGCCATCGGCTTGCGGGAAGCGGGCTACGGGGTCTGGCAGGCCTGACCCGAATGGTCTTCTAGCCGCACGACTTCAGCGCGTCAAACTCGGGTAGGTGAAACCCACGAAGGGGACGGCGTTCGACATGAGGACTGTTCCTCATGTAACGCGCTAGTTGCTCGTCACTCGGGTTCGATCCGTTGGCGTCGATGTCGGAACATCGATTTGCCCATCTCGTCACGAGACGACGAACTGCTCCAGCGCCATGTCGTCGGCGGCCAAGGTGTCGTGAAGCGTCAGGTCGATCCTGAAGCTGGTGCCGCTCAGAATTGCGTGCGCGACTTGGGCATGCAGGCGCATCGAATGGCTCACGCCCTTGACGGGCAGGCTCAACTGCACCTCGCACGGCGTCCTTGCCGGCAGGGTCTGATCCACCTGGATGGACAAGGCTCGCAAGCCAATATCGACAGTGCGCGCGGACAGCTGTTGGCCACTGGCCAACACGACGACGGCCGCGACCCGGAGCGGCCGACGTGCGCCCGAGCGTCGATCCAGGTCAGCGGCAAATGATTGGGATGTGGCGGGCGCGATGGGCATGTGGTCCTCTCTGACGAGGGGCAATCATCACC
>NZ_JBFUGE010000680.1:0-3021 GCF_056403075.1 Ideonella sp. P3_A4
GACGCGAGGGAACCCATCGGCGGAAACCAGCTTGTCCTTTAGAACGCACGGGGCCGTGTCGCACCCTTGGGTCTGCTGCGCCAGGGCCGCCAGCGGCACAGCCACCATGGCGGCTGTCACGGCTGCAACGCGGAGCAAGGTTTGATGTGGCTTGTGGGTCGATTTCATGGTGTGGATCCTCCTGAAGTTTCCGCAAATATACACACCTAACGAGTTAGTGAGTGTTTCAACGACTCCCTACCCTATTCCATCAGGCCTGGCCCTTGACGAGGGCTGGAAGCTCAAATGGCTGCGCGTGGACGGACTGGACACGCAGGCTCGCTGAGCACGGGCGCCCAATCAGCCGGCTGGCGGCTTGGCGGCGTTGATCGCCAATTGCGCGGCGAAGGCACGCTTGTAGGCGGGCCGCGCCTCGCCGCGGGCAACATACGCCGCCAGGTTCGCGAATTCGTCCAGGATGCCGGATGCCCTCAGCCTGAGCAGCACCGACACCATCATCAGGTCGCCCACGCTGAACGCACCATCGAGCCAATCGGCATTGCCCAGCCGGGCAGAAAGTGGGCCCAGCCGATTGCGGATGCGCTCTTCGACCAGAGGCAGGCGCTCCTTGCTCCAGGGCTTGTCGCCCTCTTGAATCTTGGCGATCGCGAGGTCAAGGATCGGCGGCTCCACGGTGTTGAGCGCGGCAAACAGCCAGGTGATCGCCCGCGCCCGGGCATTGGCATCTTCCGGCAACAGGCCCGCATGGTGCTGGGCGAGATGGAAGACGATCGCGCCCGTCTCGAACAGGGCGAGATCGCCTTCCTCATAGGTAGGAATCTGGCCGAAAGGATGAAGGCGCAGGTACGCGGGCTCCTTCATCGCACGGAACGACACCAGGCGAACCTCGTAGGGCTGGCCCACTTCTTCAAGCGCCCAGCGAACGCGCGTATCGCGCGCCAGCCCTTTGCCGCCATCGGGCGACCGTTCAAAGGCGGTGATGGTGATGGTCATCGTGAGACTCCTCTTCGTTGCGTGCGTTGCGAAGGCTGATTCACCGCGATGGCACGGAGCCTCCTGCGGGCTTTTGCACATACGCCATCGCGTTAGGGTAGTCCAACACGACTCGAAGGTATTTCAATCCAGCCCCCCCGATCGCGCCGTTGATCTGCTTGTCCATCATGTCCGACATCCATTCGCGAAATGCGGAGTCAGGACGCTGAGTGAACCAGACAGGACCAAAGGTGACGCCGGCCAAGGACACCTCAGGCACCTCGATCATCGGAAAGACGTGACCGCTCAATGTGTCCCCTGCCTCGACGACTCGCCAACTTGGGTGAGCCTTCCGCCATTCCTCGAAGATCGACTTGACGATAAAGCTGGTGCCAATGCGCGTTCCCGGCTTCAACTGAAACGCTGCGGCGGAGCCCTCCGTGAGAGTGGCTGTGGCGCCTGTGTCGAACAGGACATCGATCGGCTTGCCATCGACGACCATCACCACGCGCGGAAAGTTGAGGTCTCGCTTTCCGTTTTCGTCCGAGCGAAATCCGAGCGCAAAGGGGTGGTCCTCTGCAGCGGGCGTGAACTTCTGCAACGACGAGAACGATTGCCTGGGATAGTCGATCTTCCAGACACGATCGGCGAACCATTGAGAGCCGAGAAACCCGTCGTCACCCTGCATCTCCCGGTCGGGACCGACCGCAAGGCGGCCCTTGAGCGGCGTATCGACGGAAGGCGCTGGTATCCCCGCGCCAGCAAGCCAGGCCGGAAAGTCCACCACGTCGAACTTCCCCCCGTCGTCCTCAATATGGTCGGTGGGCCGCAGCCGAAGCCGCTCGGAAGCCGCCCTTCCGATGRCATTCCAGCCACCACCGGAATCCGTATAGAACCTAACACTCGACTGATCTGGTGCGGTGACTGTCAGGTGGATGCGATCGTGGTCAAACTGCGCTRGGAGCTCTTGTGCAGCGACCGAGGCGGCAAGGCAAGCAAGGACGACAGGTGCGATTCTCTTGTGCATGTTCAGTGACCCTGGGAATGTTTTTGAGATCCGACGTTCCTGCGGCTCGCGCGCAGATCGACCACTCAAACTTCGAGGGCAGTCTCCAGCCGAAAGCGCGGAAACGTCACCGAACCACGACCATAACGCCTGGCCGGATGCCAGCGATTTTGAGAGTGACAGAACGGCCATCACGAGTAGCGAGATGCCGCCATGAGCGGACAGGCGGAGGCCGGACAAGGCGGTCTGTCTCCCACAGAAGCCGCATCACTACGAAGACCCGTAGGATTGCGAACTCGTGCGATGTTTGCTCGCGCGTGCAACATCACCGGCCAGCCTCGGCGGCCCCAGGATGTCGGCACTCTTCGCAGCAAGGCAGCTTCAACCCAGGAACCTCACCATGCTCAAGGTCTACGGTTTTTCCAAGGTCAACGCTGTCGCGCGCGGCCACACCCGCGACCTGCGCGTGCTGTGGGCGCTCGAAGAGATGCAACTGCCGTACGAGGTGGCCGGCATGGACCACCCCGCACACGACCTGAACACCGAAGCCTATCGCCGGCTCAGCCCTTTCGAACAGATCCCGTCGATCGACGACGACGGGATGGTGCTTTCTGAATCCGCCGCCATCCTCGTCTACCTGGCGAAGAAGTCAGGCCGCCTGATTCCTGGTGACCAAGCCGGTGAGGCGCAGGTGCTGCGCTGGTGCTTTGCCGCGATGAACACGGTCGAGATGCCGCTGCTCGCCCTGATGGTGCACGACTGGACGGCGGATGGCGGCTGCGGCAAGCCCCGCGAGTTCCTGGTCGGTTGGGTGAATCGGGTGCTGACGAACCTGGAGCGCTGGTTCGCTGACCGCGAATTCGTCGCGACAACGGGTTTCACCGTTGCCGACATCCTGATGGCGCACGTGCTCTCCTCGGGCATCAAGGACGAGGGGTTGATCGCGCCGTATCCGGGCATCACGTCGTATCGGGACCGGTGCCTGGCTCGGCCCGCGTGGAAGCGAACTGTCGAGGCGTACTGCACGCGAGTCGAGGCGGGAT
>NZ_JBFUGE010000681.1:0-3013 GCF_056403075.1 Ideonella sp. P3_A4
CGCTGCTGCCCGCGCTGTACTTCGGCGTGCCGATCGTCGCTTTCCAGGGCCGCTTCGGCCCCGAGCGCGCGTTCGAGCTGATGCAACGGCACCAAGTCACCAACACCTTCCTTTTCCCGACTGCGCTGAAGGCGATGATGAAGGCGGTGCCGCACCCGCGGGAGCGATACGCCGGCTTGAAGCTGCGGGCGGTGATGAGTGCTGGCGAGGCGGTCGGCGACGCGGTGTTCAACTGGTGCCGCGACGAGCTGGGCCTGGTGGTCAACGAGATGTTCGGCCAGACCGAGATCAACTACATCGTGGGCAACTGCAGCCAGACGGTGGGAACCGATGGTCACCCCTGCGTCGGCTGGCCGGCGCGCCCGGGCAGCATGGGCCGCGCCTACCCCGGGCACCGCGTCGCGGTGATCGACGACGACGGCCGCGAATGCCCGCGCGGCACGCCCGGCGACGTGGCGGTGCACCGGCTCGACGTGCATGGCGAGCCTGACCCGGTGTTCTTCCTCGGCTACTGGAAACGCGACGACGCAACGCGCGCCAAGTTCACCGGTGACCGAACGTCGAGCTGGTGCCGCACCGGCGACACCGCGCTGATGGACGACGACGGCTACCTTTGGTACCAGGGCCGCAGCGACGACGTGTTCAAGGCCGCGGGCTACCGCATCGGGCCGAGCGAGGTCGAGAACTGCCTGGTCAAGCACCCGGCGGTCGCCAACGCCGCGGTGGTGCCGAAGCCGGACGCCGAGCGCGGCGCGMTGGTCAAAGCCTATGTGGTGCTGGCGCCCGGTTTCGCTGGCAGCGACGAGCTGGTGGCCGACTTGCAGCGGCATGTGCGCGGCCAGCTGGCACCCTACGAGTACCCGAAAGAGATCGAGTTCATCGACGCCTTGCCGATGACGACGACCGGCAAGGTGCAGCGGCGTGTGCTGCGGTTGCAGGAAGAGGAAAGGGCGCGGGCCTCCAAAGCGTGAGGCCTGGCGAATCGGATTCATCGGCAGGGGGTCATCAGCACGCGTCGTTCGGGCGACAAGCCGCTGCGCCGGTGCCGAGCTTTTCCGTCGCCGCGTGCTGGCGCTTGGGCGCCGGTGCAGGCTCGCCGCGCCAGCCGGGCTGCAGCAACAGCCCAGCGGCGAACAGCCAGGCCAGCAATCGCAAGGGGCGCATCGGTGGGTGTCTCCGGTCGGGTCGTTGAGGGCTACTTGGCGCAGCGCCCGCTCACCACACGTGCGGCGAGAAAGGGCAGGCCCAGGATGCCGCCGAGTCCGATCGGCCCGATCTTGCCGCTGGCGGCTTGCGGGTCCTTCAGGCAATCGGGCGTGCCGGCCTCGGCGACTTGACGGGCCAGCGCCGTGTCGGTGCGTTCGATCGGGGTATCGGTGGCAGCTGCCGCCCTTTCGTGCAGCAGAGGCAGCTTGCCGGTCTGGCGGATCGCGGTGCGTGTGGCCTCGCTGTCCAGCAGGCGCTCGGCGGGCGGGGCAGAGGCGGCGGACACCGGCGGTGCGGCGCTCACGGCCGGGGCCGGCTCGACCCATGTCGATTCGTGCGCCGGCACCGGCCGGGCAGGGCGGGGCTGCGCCTGATCGGGCTTGTCGATGTGCTGCGGCCGGCGTGTCGTGGGGGGCGGTGGTTGCTCGGCAGGTGGTTGTGCTGGTGCCTGTGCCAGCGGCTGCACCCACACCAGCGGTGGCTGCTCGTGGCGGACCTCGACCCGGCGCTCGCGCATCGTTTGGGCGAGTGCGAGGAAAAGCAGCACATGCAGGCCCAGCACCACCAGCGCCATGCCGGGGCGCCGACGCACCGGCAGCGCAGCGCGCGCCTCAGCTCGGTTCGTCATCGGGCCGGTACTCCAGCAAGTCGCCGGGCTGGCATTGCAGCACCTGGCAGATCAGTTCGAGCGTGTCGAAGCGCACGCCGCGCACCTTGCCGGACTTCAGCAGCGAGATGTTCTGTTCGGTGATGCCCACGAGCTCGGCCAGCTCGCGCGAGCGCATCTTGCGCTTGGCCAGCATCACGTCGAGGTGAACGACGATCGTCATTTCAGCACCCCACGGCCTGCGGGCTCATCAAACGAACCCCTCGTTCTCTTCAGCCACGCGCGCCGCTTCGGTCATCACGCGCGCGATGGCCATGAAGACCAGCGCGCCGAGCACCAGCGCGTAGTCGTTCGAGCTGATCATGACCAGCAGTTGGCGCTGACCGGGCGGGTTGTCCCACGAGACGGCGACCGACATCAGCGCTTGGGCCAGGGGCTGCGCCAGCGACAACGCAAACAGCAGCGTGGCGAAGCGCCGGAAGCACGCCAGCGCGCGCACGCCGAACACATCACCGCGCAGGTACTCGCCGAACAGGGACCACAGCTGCCACAGCAGTGCGAGCCCCAGGCCGACCGGCAGCAGCGTCACGGCGGCCATGCGCAGGCGCACCGCCAGCGTCAAGCCGTCTTGCGCCAGATGCTTCAGGTGCAGGCCCGCCATTTCGCTGAAGCCCATCGACAGCAAGGCGTCKGGTGCCATGAGCAGCAGCACCGGGGCGGCGATCAGCAAGGGCGCAGCCAGCAAGGCCAGGCCGCGCACCCAACGGGACAGCCGTCGAAGACGATCGGCCAAGGCCCGGGAGGCGGGAGGGACGGGGGGCTTGGCGGGCAGTCTCGGGTGCATCTTGTTTACTGTAAAACAATAAAAAATGGCTGTCAAACATGATCTATCGGAAGCAATTTGAACGACCGTGGCGGCTGTTTTCTCTTTCTGGTTCTAAAGTGGTATCTCTCTGAGAGAGCCTGATGAAGAGGACGGTGAGCCTCGCTCGAAGCAGGCGGGGCGGCTCATCTGTCACCTATGAAAATTGCGGAACAGAGAGGACTCTCTTCACCGCCATGCACGTGTCAAATGACCAGCGGATGTCAGTGAATACTATTTACTGGTTCTATAGTGGTTTCACCTGAAGCAATTGGTTGCACATGCGCGCAGACTGCGCGGGCCGCTGGCCGTTGGGGCGTGGCGGCTCAGTGAAGTCC
>NZ_JBFUGE010000682.1:0-3008 GCF_056403075.1 Ideonella sp. P3_A4
GCTGAAGCATGCGCCCGGTGTGCTGAGCGTTGCAGCTTTCGGCGGCGCCGTGCACGTCGCGGGCCAGGACGCTGCCCAGATCGAAACAGCAATCGCCCCGTTCCGCGATCGGCCCGAGCTGCGCTGGACGCGCACCGACGCAAACCTCGAAGACGTGTTCATCAGCCTGATCGGCCAGGCCCCTGACAACTTCGCGGTGGCCAAGAAATGAGTGCCCGTTTCTCGTGGGCCCGCACGCTGGCGATCTTCTTGAAAGAGTTCCAGCAGATGCTGCGTGACCGGCCGACCTTCGGCATGGCGGTTGGCGTGCCCATCCTGCAGCTGGTGCTGTTCGGCTACGCGATCAACACCGACCCAAAGGGCCTGCCGACCGCGCTGGTCAGCATGGACACAGGGCCGCAGGCGCGTGAGCTGGTGGCCACACTGCAGAACACCGGCTACTTCCGCATCAGCGCGCAGGCCACGAGCGAAGCAGAGGGTGAAGAGCTGCTGGAGCGCGGCGAGGTGCAGTTCCTGATCGCGATCCCGCCGGACTTTTCGCGCCGGCTGGTGCGCGGCGAACGGCCGGCACTGCTGGTCAGYGTCGACGCGACCGACCCCTCGGCCTCGGGCAATGCGCTGGCCGCGTTGGCAGCGCTCGCCCCACGCGCCCTTCCGACCTCTCTCAATGGCCCGCTCGCCAAGCTGGCGCCGAAAGAGGCCCCGTTCGACCTGCGCGTGCACCGCCGCTTCAACCCCGAGGGCCTGTCGCGCTACAACATCGTGCCGGGACTGATCGGCACCATCCTGACCATGACGATGGTGATGCTGACAGGGCTGGCGATGACGCGCGAGCGCGAGCGCGGCACGATGGAAAACCTGCTCGCCACGCCGGTGCGGCCGGTCGAGGTGATGCTGGGCAAGATCCTGCCCTACGTCGTGATCGGCTACATCCAGCTCGGTGTGATCCTCGGCGCCGCGGCGCTGCTGTTCGAGATACCGATGGTGGGCAGCCTGACCTTGCTGATTGCAATGATCGGCGTCTTCATGCTGGCCAACCTGGGCGTGGGCTTCACGTTTTCGACGCTGGCGAAAAACCAGCTGCAGGCGCTGCAGATGACGTTTTTCTTCTTCCTGCCGTCGATCCTGCTGTCGGGTTTCATGTTCCCGTTCCGTGGCATGCCGGGCTGGGCCCAGGGCATTGGCGAGGCGCTGCCGCTGACGCATTTCCTGCGCATCGTGCGCGGCATCCTGCTCAAGGGCAACAGCGCGGTCGAGTTGCTGCCGGAGCTGTGGCCGATGCTGGCCTTCCTGGCCGTGGCCGGCGCTGTCGCCTTGAAGCGGTACCGGCAAACCCTCGATTGACGGGCCCTGGGGCCAAACCGGACGCATTTCGTCACACCGCGCTGGCATACTCGCCGCGAGATGTTGGACCCCAATGCCCCTGCCCCGGACACCGCCGACGAGTTGTTCCGGACGATGTACCAGGACCTGCGCCGCCTGGCCAGTTCTCGCCTGCGCCGCAGCGAGAACATCACGATGCTCGACACCACTGCACTGGTGCACGAGTCGTACATGCGCTTCCAGCACCAGAGCGATCTGGGCGGCATGTCGCAAGGCCAGTTCCTCGCCTATGCGGCGCGGGTGATGCGCTTCGTCGTGATCGACTTCGTGCGCCAGCGCCACGCCGAGCGCCGCGGCGGYGACCATCTGCACGTGACGCTGAACACCGAGGTCGCCGAGTCGGTGTCGGTCAAAGATGACGACGTGATCCGCATCCACGACGCGATCGAAGAGCTGGCCCAGGTCGACGACCGGCTGGCCCGCATCGTCGAGATGCGCTGCTTTGCCGGGCTGGACGAGATGGCCATTGCGCAGGCGCTGGGCATCACCGACCGCACCGTGCGGCGCGACTGGCAAAAAGCCAGGCTGCTGCTGAAGGCCGTGCTGCAGTGAGGGGCGCGCCGGCACCCGCTGCCAGGCGCCAATCGAATTTGAAGTTTTTCGGAGTTTGCTGGTGACCCTGGCCCGCGTTGAACTCGCCCGCTTGTCCGAGTTGCTGGACCAGGCGCTGGATCTGCCGCGCGGCGAGCGTGCCGCCTGGCTGGCTGGCCTGGGCGAGGCCGATGCCGCGCTGCGCCCGCAGCTGGAGTCGATGCTGGCCGACGCCGAAGAAGAGACCACCGGCGGTGCCACCGCGGGCATGGGCTTGCTGGGCGTGCTGGACGCCCTGCCCGGCCTGGCCGGCGTGGCCGCCGAGGCGAAGATGGCCGAAGCCGAGCCCGGGCTGCGCCAGATCGGCCCCTACTGCCTGCTGCGCCCGCTGGGCCACGGTGGCATGGGCACGGTGTGGCTGGCCGAGCGGGTCGACGGTGCCCTGCAGCGTGCCGTGGCGCTGAAGCTGCCGCACACCTCGTCGCTGCAGCAACCCGGCCTGGCGCTGCGTTTCGATCGCGAACGCGACATCCTCGCGGCACTCGAACACCCGCACATCGCCCGCCTGTACGACGCTGGCGCCACCGAATCCGGCCAACCCTACCTCGCGCTGGAGTACGTCGAAGGCCAGCCGATCACCACCTACTGCGACCAGAAGAACTTGCCGCTGCGCGCGCGGGTCGACCTGTTCCTGCAGGTGCTGGAGGCGATCCAGTACGCCCATGCGCGGCTGGTGGTGCACCGCGACCTGAAGCCGTCGAACATCTTCGTCACCAACGATGGCCAGGTGCGGCTGTTGGACTTCGGCATTGCGACGCTGCTGGACGAAGGCGACACGCCGCGCACGCACRCCGCCACCGAGTGGGCCCATGCGCCGATGACGCCGGATTACGCGTCGCCGGAGCAGATTGCGCACCAGCCGATCGGCACCGCGTCGGATGTCTATTCGCTGGGCGTCGTGTTCTACGAGCTGGTCACCGGCCAGCGGCCCTACCGGCTGCCGCGTGACACCCGCGGCGCGCTGGAAGACGCGATCCTCGGCGTCGACCCGACCAAGCCCAGCCGCATGCCGACCACCGAGACCGCCGCTGCGC
>NZ_JBFUGE010000683.1:0-3007 GCF_056403075.1 Ideonella sp. P3_A4
CGCGCGGACCCAAGGCCAGACCATGGGCGCTGTGGCCGGACTGAACAGCCTGATGGCGGTGATAGCGCCGATCGTCGGGCCGGCACTCCTGGCGATGGTTTCACATCTGCCGCGGKGTGACTGGCGCATCGGCGCCCCCTACTACTTCTGCGCGGTGCTGCAAGGCTTGGCCACCGTGCTCGCGATTTACCACTTCCGCACCCACCGGGCAGCGACTGCCGTCACTGCCGCTCAACCGGGAACCACGCCCGCCGCACCATGATGCACGACAAGATCCTGATCCTCGACTTCGGCTCCCAGGTCACGCAGCTGATCGCTCGCCGCGTGCGCGAAGCGCACGTCTACTGCGAGATCCACCCCAACGACGTGAGCGACGCGTTCATCCGCGAGTTCGCGCCCAAGGGCATCATCCTGTCGGGCAGCCACGCCAGCACCTACGAGGAGCACGACCTGCGCGCGCCGCAGGCGGTGTGGGACCTCGGCGTGCCGGTGCTGGGCATCTGCTACGGCATGTTCACGATGACCGTGCAGCAGGGCGGCCAGGTCGAAGCCAGCACGCACCGTGAGTTCGGCTATGCCGAGGTACGCGCCCATGGCCACACGAAGCTGCTGAACGGCATCGAAGACTTCAGCACCGCCGAGGGCCACGGCATGCTGAAGGTCTGGATGAGCCACGGCGATAAGGTCACGCAACTGCCGCCTGGCTTCAAGCTGATGGCCAGCACACCGAGCTGCCCGATCGCCGGCATGGCGGACGAATCGCGCGGCTACTACGGCGTGCAGTTCCACCCGGAGGTGACGCACACCGTGCAGGGCAGGGCCCTGTTGGAGCGCTTCGTGCTGCAGATTGCCGGTGCCAAGCCCGACTGGGTTATGAAGGACCACATTGCCGAGGCGGTGGCGAAGATCCGCGAGCAGGTGGGCGACGAAGAGGTGATCCTCGGCCTGTCGGGCGGCGTCGATTCGTCGGTGGCCGCAGCGCTGATCCACCGCGCCATTGGCGATCAACTCACCTGCGTTTTCGTCGACCACGGCCTGCTGCGCCTGAACGAGGGCGACATGGTGATGGAGATGTTCGCCGGCAAGCTGCATGCGCGCGTCATCCGTGTCGACGCGAGCGAGTTGTTCATGGGTGAGTTGGCTGGCGTGGCCGACCCCGAGGCCAAGCGCAAGATCATCGGCCGCCTGTTCGTCGACGTGTTCAAGGCCGAGGCCGACAAGCTCAAGGCTGGTGGCGACGCCGGCCACAAGGGCGGGGACGTGAGTCGCGCCGTCAAAGGCGCGACGTTCCTGGCCCAAGGCACGATCTACCCGGACGTCATCGAGTCGGGCGGCGCCAAGACCAAGAAGGCGATCACGATCAAGAGCCACCACAACGTGGGTGGCTTGCCTGAGCAACTGGGCCTGAAGCTGCTGGAGCCGCTGCGCGATCTGTTCAAGGACGAGGTGCGTGAGCTGGGCGTGGCGTTGGGCCTGCCAGCGGAGATGGTCTATCGCCACCCGTTCCCCGGGCCGGGCCTGGGCGTGCGCATTCTGGGCGAGGTCAAGAAGGACTATGCCGACCTGCTGCGTCGTGCCGACGCGATCTTCATCGAAGAGCTGCGGGCGTGGAAAGATGAAACGACCGGCAAGAGCTGGTACGACCTGACCAGCCAGGCCTTTGCCGTCTTCTTGCCGGTCAAGAGCGTGGGCGTGATGGGCGACGGCCGTACATACGATTACGTGGTGGCGCTGCGCGCAGTGCAAACCAGCGACTTCATGACCGCCGACTGGGCCGAACTGCCCTATGGTTTGCTGAAGAAGGTCTCGGGCCGCATCATCAACGAGGTGCGCGGCATCAACCGCGTGACCTACGATGTGTCGAGCAAACCGCCGGCGACGATCGAGTGGGAATGACGGGGGAATAACGGATTGGCTGATCAACTCTTTCTGGATGGCATGGGGGCGCCGCCGACAGGTTCAGATCGATTGTTTTTTGCCGTCCTGCCGGACGACTACGCAGCCGGGCAGGCCGAGCGTTTCCGACAGCGGTTTTGCAGCGAGCGAAGGCTGACGGGAACGCAGGTGCGAACCGAACACCTGCACGTCACGCTGCACCACCTGGGCGACCATGCGGGCGTGCCGCAGGACATGGTGGCCAAGGCGGGGGCCGTGGCCGCCGCCTTGCGGGTGGCGCCGTTCGAGGTGGAGTTCGAATCGGTGATGAGCTTTGTCCGCGGGGCGCAGAACAAGCCTGCGTTGGTCCTGACGGGTGAAGACGGCCTCGTGGCCCTGACCGCCTTTCAGCGCGCGCTGGCGGTGGCCATGATCAAGGGTGGCCTGGGCCAATGGGTCGAGAAGACCTTCACCCCGCACATGACCCTGGTCTATGACCCGCAGGTGATCGAGCGGCAAAGCATTCGGCCCATTTCGTGGACTGTCGGCGAGCTGGTGCTGATCCACAGCTTCCTGGGGCAAGGGCGGCACGTGGCGCWGGGCCGCTGGCCGTTGCAGGGCAACACCTCGATGAGGCCGCGCGAAGGCGGGTTGGTGCCGTGAGCGAGTCCGCGCCCGAATCCGATTTCCCAGTGACGCCGGCCGACGAGTACGCGATGCGCCTGGCGTTGGACCAGGCGCAGAACGCGTGGCTGTCGGGCGAGGTGCCGGTGGGCGCCGTGATCATGCGCAACGGTCAGGTCATTGCCACCGGCTACAACCGCCCGATCACCACGCACGACCCCACGGCTCACGCCGAGTTGGTCGCCTTGAGGCACGCCGCGCAGCTGCTGGAAAACTACCGCCTGCCCGAGTGCGAGCTGTACGTGACGCTCGAGCCCTGCGCCATGTGCGCGATGGCGTTGATGCACGCCCGATTCAAGCGCGTGGTGTTCGGTGCGGTTGACCCCAAGACCGGTGCCGCCGGCTCGGTGCTGAACCTGTTCGCTGAAACCCGGCTGAACCACCACACCGAGTTGCAAGGCGGCGTGATGGCCGAGGCCTGCGGCAATATCCTGCGCGAGTTCTTCGC
>NZ_JBFUGE010000684.1:0-2995 GCF_056403075.1 Ideonella sp. P3_A4
CCCGATGCCTAACCCCTCCGTCAAGGGGACTGGCCTGCGGCCAGCCCCTTAYGTCGAACGTTAAGCGCCATGAGTATTTCCGTGCGTCACTTCACCGTTACGCTTGCCCTTCTCGCTTCGGCGGCACACGCAGATTCTCCGTTGCCTCCGCCGCAGAGAGTCGTTTCGTGCTCTAAGTCTGGTGAGGTGTGCGCCGAGTCCGACCCAAACACAAAAACCACCGCAATCGTCAACAAGCCCAAAGCCGAAGTGCTTTGGTCTATCAAGGGCTGGCACCGGTGGCTGTTCGTGGCTGAGGACGGCAAGTCCGTCGCTGTGGGCTATGGCGGCATGAATCTTGTTCCTGCCGAAAGCGATCTGCAGCTAGAAGTCTTGCACTTCTACAATCAAGGTAGGTTGGTTCGCAGCATTAAGCTCGCGGATCTCTATAGCGATCTCACGCAACTCATCCGAACCGCATCGCATCTTGCATGGGTGCGCTCTATTCATGTCAATCACGGCAACCAGCTGGTCGTCGAGCTAGTCTCCGGTGGCAGTGTGGCCTTCGCCATGGAGTCGGGTGAGCGTCAAGCTCAAATCCGCGAGGCGCCTAACCCCTCCGTCAAGGGGACGTCCACAAGCGGGCTTCGCCCACTTGCGGCCGCCCCTTACGTCGAACGTTAGGCCTCATCGAAACAGCCAAGTCGTCATAGCCTCAACCGTCGCAGCAGGAGCTATCCGTCTATGGATACTTTCGCTTGTCTGGCTCACCTGCGAGAATGCCCACCGATGGACAGCACTTTTGGTCGAAGACATCCAGTCGTAGGCATATGGCCCGCCTATGCCCGCATCTGGCTATGTAATTTGATGTCTAAAACACGTTAAGCAAAGTCAGGAATGCCTCTTCCTTAGTGTCGAGTCTCATTTGCCATCCAAACTGGCACAGTGCAACACGTCGGCCTTCGAGCGCCCAGCCACCCAAGAGCAGCCCAGCGGCTGTCAGGCCGATCAGTACTCGCTCGAAGCCCTCTGCCACTCCAACGTTGGCTTGCTTGGTCTTCCGGGTGAAAATACAGGCAAACGGGGCTACCCAATGGTCGGGTAGCAGGAACCGAAATGCCGCAAGTCGCCAGGTGCCTTCGTTCACCCTCGCCGCGATCTGGGAACCCAATCGCTCCGTTGGTGCCCTCGCGTTCCTGTCACAGCCTTGCTCAACGTCGCTCGCCTAACATCTCCGTCAAGGGGACGTCTTGCGGCAAGCCGCAAGGCGCCCCTTACGTCGGACGTTAGACCTCTACCTCTTCCACGAAGAATCGCATTCGTCGCCCTCTCAAATCCAATGCGCCTCCTCACAGCACTCATACTTCTTCTCGTCCAGCATCAGGTTCACGCTGCAGCGGCAACATATCGCGTCTCGTCCGTCACGATTCGTGAGCCGCTCGCACCTGAATGGCGAGTTCAAAGCAAATCAGAGCATCGCGTTGTGTTCTTTCATCGCGACACGGAAACTKACTCAGACTTCATAGCCATCGGAAGCCACTTCGAACCGCAGTGGCCAAGTAGCGACGCCGATTTCCTGCAGGAGTTCAAGAAGCACGCTGAGGCCTCCAATGCAACCCTCCAGCGTGTCCTGTCGTCACAATTCGAGCTAACCCGCGAACGCGGATACCTTTGCGCACGTGCGTTCGTTGTTGGCGAAGAGTCGTCGAACACCCCCGATTCGGCGTCGCGTCTCCCAGTACGAGTACATGCACGAACTCTCGCCTGCCGAAGAGGCTCCCCAAGCCGCGATGGCCTATTTGCCTTCTTTCAGTATGTCAGCCAAGATCCGTCTGAGGCTCTCGATTCGCAGGCTGAGTCCTTCATTCAAGGGGTTCAGTTCTATGAGCGTAAGTAGTCAGCGTATGACTATGCTCAAGAGGTCTAACCCCTCGGTCAAGGGGACCTGCCTTCGGCAGGCCCCTTACCTCGAACGTTAGGCAGCAAGTGAAGCGCTATTCCGCAATCCTCCCGCTGGCCATATCGGCTGCCGGCTGCGCCCTCGGAACCTCAACTGAGCGCATGACGTACCCCGATCGCTGGCCGCCCTTGGTCAGCATTCCGACATGTGCCTCGCTACCAGGCCGCTACACGCCAATGGCGGAGAACGCACAGCCCTCTTCAAACAGCGTCAATAGCCCAACACTCTTTGGTCTTTTCAGAAGTCCAGTCACGAAGAGCGCCACACATGTCCAGCTAGAACTAAATCAAGAACAAAGCATTCTTGTGTTGCGTGCATATGAAGGTGACGTTGTGCGTCAAGAGATATCGGTGCCAGTCACCTGTGTCAATGGCTCACTGGTTCACCTCGACCAGGCCAGTGGTAGCGGCGACGGTACATCTTCAGAGTGGCACCGAAAGGTCACGTTGACGAAGGCCACCGATGGATCACTGGTGGCGCACACATATGGGATAGTTCGGAGTTCTGACCTGCTGTTTAGGTGGGGCACAACTATGACACCCTGTATAGATTCGTCGCAAGAGAGTCCCAGTAGATCTATGGAGCTGCCTAACCCCTCCGTCAAGGGGACGTCCCGCAGGCGGGCCGCCCCTTACGTCGAACGTTAGGGATCCCCAACCAACATGGAAGCGTGGCACGGCACTCATGTAAGGTTCGAGTCGTTCTCGACAGAGTTCATCGGTTCCGGAAAAGGCGACAACCCTATTGGCTGGGGTTTCTACTTTTCTGAAAGCCGCAGGCTCGGCGAGTACTACGCTCGCCGAGCCTGCGATACAAGGGGCTTGGGGTTTCTCTATCGGGTTGAGCTCGCCATCTCGGAAAGAGAGATCATTCAGCTTGGCAACGAAGACGAACCACTATCCCGCAAGTTTCTCTGGTCTCAATACAACTCTCGGCGGCAAAGCGCAGGTAGCGAGGTCTATGCCAAGACGCTTCGCTTCGCCAACTGCCACGCGGTGGTTACCAGCGAAGACAACGATCCGTCTCGCGACACAGTCATTCTTTGCATGTCTCCTG
>NZ_JBFUGE010000685.1:0-2993 GCF_056403075.1 Ideonella sp. P3_A4
CTCCCAGCCCCGCCACGCCCGCCACTGCCACCGCCGCTGCCGACCCTTACTTGTGGCTGGAAGACGTGACCGGCGACAAGGCGCTGACGTGGGTGCGCGAGCGCAACGCCGTCTCGCGCCCGCTGCTCGAAGCGCACCCTGATTTCCAGGCCAACCGCAAGCGCTTCAAGGAAATCCTGGATTCGAAGGAGAGCATCCCGGTCGCCTCGCACCAAGGCGGTTGGCTCTACAACTTCTGGCGTGACGAGCAGCACCCGCGCGGCCTGTGGCGCCGCGCCACGCTGGCCGAGTACCGCAAGCCCCAACCGGCGTGGGACGTGGTGCTCGACCTCGACGCGCTGGCCAAGAGCGAGAACGAGAACTGGGTCTGGGCCGGCTCCAACTGCCTGGGCGGCGCATCCACCCGCTGCCTGATCTCGCTGTCGCGCGGYGGCGCCGACGCCAGCGTCGTGCGCGAGTTCGACCTCGCCACCCGCAAATTCGTCGAGGGCGGCTTCGCACTGCCCGAAGCCAAGAGCTCGCTCGACTGGCTGGACGAAAACACCGCCTTCGTCGGCACCGACTTCGGCGCTGGCTCGCTGACCGATTCGGGCTACCCGCGCGTGATCAAGCGCTGGAAGCGCGGCACCCCGCTGTCAGCCGCCGTCACCGTCTACGAAGGCCAGGCGACCGACGTGTCGGCCTTTGCCAGCGTCGACCACACCCCCGGCTTCGAGCGCGTGGTCTTCGGCCGCTCACCCGACTTCTTCAGCACCGAGATGGCGCTGTGGCAAGGCGACAAGGCGGTCACGATCGACAAGCCCGCCGACGCCCAATTCGGCTTCTGGCGCGACCTGGTGATGGTCGAGCTGCGCAGCGACTGGACGGTCGGCGGCAGCACCTGGCCGCGCGGCTCGCTGCTGGTGGCCGACGCCGCCGGTTACCTGCGCGGCGAGCGCAAGTTCACCGCCCTGTTCACGCCCACGGCCACACGTTCGCTGGCCGGCTACTCGACCACCCGCAGCCAGGTGCTGCTGAACGTGCTGGACAACGTCTCCGGCCGCGCCGAAGCCTGGCACCGCGACGCCAAGGGCGGTTGGGTCAAGAAAGACATCGTCGCGCCCTACCCCGGCACGCTGCATGTCACTGGCCTGCACGACCCGCAGGTCAAGAACGACCCGCTGGGCGAGAACTTCTTCGCCAGCTACACCGACTTCCTGACGCCCGACACGCTGTCGCTCGGCAGCACCGCCAGCGACGGGCTGGAAAAGCTCAAGGCCCGCCCGACCTTCTTCGACGCCGCCGGCATGAAGGTCGAACAGCGCTTCGTCACCTCGAAAGACGGCACCAAGGTGCCCTACTTCGTCGTCTGGCCCAAGGGCGCATCGGCCGACGGCAGCAACCCGACGCTGCTGTACGGCTACGGTGGCTTCGAGGTCTCGATGAACCCGTCGTACTCGGGCGCCATCGGCAACGCTTGGTACAACAAGGGCGGCGTCTTCGTGCTGGCCAACATCCGTGGCGGCGGTGAGTTCGGCCCGGGCTGGCACCAGGCCGCGATCAAGCAGAACAAGCAGAAGAGCTACGACGACTTCATCGCCGTGGCCGAAGACCTGATCGCCACCAAGATCACCGACGCGCGCCACCTCGGCATCGAAGGCGGCAGCAACGGCGGCCTGCTGGTCGGCGCGGTGATGGTGCAACGGCCCGACCTGTTCAACGCAGTCGTCTGCCAGGTGCCGCTGCTGGACATGCGCCGCTTCAACCAACTGCTGGCCGGCGCGAGCTGGATGGGCGAGTACGGCAACCCTGACGTGGCCGAAGAGTGGGCCTGGATCTCGAAGTACAGCCCCTACCAGAACGTGAAGGCCGGCGTGAAGTACCCGAAGCCTCTGATCATCACCAGCACGCGTGACGACCGGGTGCACCCGGGCCACGCCCGCAAGATGGCCGCCCGCATGATCGAGCAAGGCCACCCGGTGCTGTACCACGAGTACATCGAAGGCGGCCACAGTGCCGCCGCCGACAACGCCCAGCGCGCCGACCGCCAGGCGCTGGAGTTTGCGTACCTGTGGCAGCAGCTGGGACGCTGATCAGACGCGAACAAACCAAGGCCCCGTCAAGGGGCCTTTTTTCTTGGGCTCGGCGCACGAGCCTGAGAGGGAAGACGCAGTTTCGTAGGCGCAGGTTCAAGCTGCTGGCGTGCCCATGTTGGGCAACAATCCGGCGGCGCGGCGTTGGCCGCTTCATCCGTCTACTCTTTCCTACCGCCCTGTGAGCAGCGCCCCACCCGTCGACTACCAAGCCGTCCTTGATCAGATCCACGCCGAGGTCCAGCCGCTGCTGGGCCGTGGCCAGGTGGCCAACTACATCCCCGAACTGGCCAAGGTCCAGGGAGACCACTTCGGCATGGCCGTCGTCACGTTGGACGGCGAGGTCTTCAGCTGCGGCGACGCGCGCATCCCGTTCTCGATCCAGTCGGTGTCGAAGCTGTTCGCGTTGACGCTGGCCTACCAATGCGAAGGCGACGCGCTGTGGGCACGCGTCGGGCGCGAACCGTCGGGCTCGGCCTTCAACTCATTGGTGCAGCTCGAATCCGAGCAGGGCAAGCCGCGCAATCCGTTCATCAACGCCGGTGCGCTGGTCGTCACCGACGTGCTGTGCACCCGCTTCGTCAACCCGGAGACCGCGCTGGTCGAGTTCGTGCGGCGGCTGTCGGGCAATGCGACGCTGCAGTACGACGACCGCGTGGCGCGCAGCGAGCTGGCCACCGGCTTTCGCAACCGGGCGATGGCCAACTTCATGCGCAGCTTCGGCAACCTGGTGAACCCGGTCGACGATGTGATCGACGCCTATTGCCGCCACTGCGCAATCGGCATGGACAGCGTGGACCTGGCCCGCGCCGTGGCCTTCCTGGCCAACGGCGGCGTCAACCCGTGGAACGGCGAGACCATCGTCGACGCCAGCTCGGCCAAGCGCCTGTCGGCGCTGATGCTGACCTGCGGCACCTACGA
>NZ_JBFUGE010000686.1:0-2987 GCF_056403075.1 Ideonella sp. P3_A4
ACCTAGAGAGGCATTTCATGAAGCACGGGACCCCAGCCCACCGTGGGCTGAACACATTCGCCTGCCGCGGGCTGATGGCTGCAACCCTGGCCCTGATGGGGCAAGGCGCGTCGGCAGGTGAGTTCAACATCGGCACCGGTGTCTACGACATCACCGGGCCGGTGGCCGAGACGGGCATGTTCGGCTACGTCGCGCAGCAAGAGGCCGACGGCCTGCACATGCGGCTGCGAGCGCGGGCCTTCATCATCCAGAGCCCGACGAGCGGCAAGCGGGTCGTCTATGTGAACGCCGACCTTGGCGCGATGTTCCAGTCGATCAAGCTCGAGGTCGTCAAGAAGCTCAAGGCCAAGTACGGCAACCTCTACGACCACAGCAACGTGATGCTGGCCGCCACGCATACCCATTCGGGCAACGCGGGCCACTCGCACTACACGCTCTACACACTGGCCTCGGCCGACAAGTCGCTCTTCGGCTACAGCTCGCAGGCCTACAACGCCGCCGTCAACGGCATCGTTGCGGCGATCGACCGGGCGCATCAAAACCTCGCACCTGGCAGCGTCGAGCTGGTCCAGGGAGAGTTGCTTGGCGCCACGCGCAACCGCTCTGCGCTGGCATACCAGACCAACCCGGAGGTGAACCAGTCGCCCTACGACACCAACAAGACGATGACCCAGCTGAAGTTCCGCAAGGACAACGGCCAGGAGGTCGGCTTGCTGAACTGGTTCTCGATCCACCCGACCGCGCTGAGCATGCTGCAGACCAAGATCAGCTCGGACAGCAAGGGCTACGCCGAGTCGTTCTTCGAGCGCTCGAAGGCCAGCGACTACAGCGCGCGCGAAACCTTCGTCGCGGCCTTCTCGAACAGCGATGAAGGCGACGTCGTCTCGTCACAAGGTAATGCGCACTCGGCCCCCGGCTACGAAGGCAGCCCCGACGAATACACCAACGTCGAGGTCGACGGCAGCCGGCAGCTGCAGAAGGCGAAGGAGCTATACGCGCAGACCGGCCAGCGGCTGTATGACCGCATCGACTACCGCCACCAGTGGACGGCGATGAACGGCTTCGTCGTGCGGCCCGAGTTCACCAAGACCTCGGCGAAGACGCTGTGCACCGCGGCGCGCGGCTACTCGATGGCGGCCGGCGGCGAGAACGGCCCCGGCACCATCCCCGGCATGTACGAGGGCATGACCAACGAGAACACCAACCTGGCCACGGCCGCCGAGTTGTTCCTGACTTCGCCATTGGCCAGCGCGATCCTGTTCACCTTCAACGTCGTCACGCTCGGCGCCGACGACCCTTGCCAATGGCCCAAGCCCAACATGCTGGCCACCGGCGCGCTCGACTGGGTGCCCGAGGTGCTGCCGCACCAGGTGATGGTGGTCGGCCCGCTGGCGATCATCGGCGTGCCATATGAGGTGACCACGATGTCCGGCCGCCGCATTCGCRCACAGGTGCTGCAACAGCTGGCCGGGCAGGGGGTGACCACCGCGGTGATCGCCGGCTTGTCGAACAGCTACTCCGGTTATCTCGCCACGCACGAAGAGTTCCAGCTGCAGCACTACGAGGGCGCCAGCACCGAGTACGGGCCTTATGCCAGCGCGGCCGTCGAGCAGATCACGCACGACCTGTCCGCGGCACTGGCGCAAGGCACCACATTGGCCGACACCGGTACGCCGCCGGACAAGTCGAACGAGATCCGGCTGGAACGCCCCGGCGTGGTGTTCGACGACAAGCCGCTGTTCCAGAGCTTCGGCCAGGTGCTGACGCAGCCCAACAGCAGCTACGCGCGTGGCAGCAAGGCGGTGGTCACCTTCCGCGCCGGGCACCCGAAGAACAACCTGCGCACGCAAGACACCTTCCTCAAGGTCGAGCGACTGAACGGCTCGAACTGGGACACCGTCGCCAACGACTGGGACTTCGAGACCACCTACACCTGGCGCCGCGAAGGCATCGCCAATTCGCGGGTCGACGTGGAGTGGCGCATTCCGGCCAACGCGCAGCCCGGCACCTACCGCATCCGCCATTTCGGTCATTGGAAGAGCGGCTGGACGGGGGCTATCTCGGCCTATTCCGGCACGTCACGAACTTTTCAAGTGAACTGACTATCGTCGGGCGCCGCTTACGAGGCGGTGTCCCGACTCCAGTCATAAAACGATGAAGCCGTTTCAATCCATCGCTTTGACGGCAGCCTGCACAGGCATCGTGTTGCTCGGGTGGGCCGTCAGCGGCAACTCTGCGATCCAGGAAGCCGCTGCGTCGCTCGGCCCCGCTGCCACCGCCCCACCCGCTGCGCTGGCCGCGGCGGCGGGTGTTGCCACCATGGACAAGGTCGAGAAGCCCCGCACCCGCGACGAGCGCAGCGGCCTGAGCCGGCAACTTGCCACCGCACTCGGCGGCGCCGGTGACCTGTCTCAATCGCTACGACAGCTGGAAAAGCTTTGCGGCGGCACCGCGCCCAGCCCCTGCCTCGACGAGGTTCTTGCAGGCCTGTCCGCGTCGCAACGACAAACGCTGACCGACATCCTGGCTCGCCTGCCGCTGCTCGGGCCGCAGATGTCGGCGTTGCTGATGTCGACCCAGCAGCCGCTGCAAGAGCGCATCGACGCGGTCAGCCGCGTGCGGGCCCTGGTGCTGGGTGCCGACAATGCGCAGCTGCTGTTCGGCCGGCAAGAGGCGCAGTTGCGTTACCAGGCCCAGCTCGACCAGTTCATCGAGCGTGATGCCGCCCATCTGCCGCTGGCGCAACGCCTGGCCGCGGCCGAGGCGCTGCGTGCCCCGTTGTTGCAGGCCGAACCGGCCCCGGCGGCCAACGATCCCAACGAGCGCGCCCGTCAGTACCAGCTCACGCTGCGCCTGACCTTGTTGGACGCAACCAACGAGGCTGACAAGGCCCGGCTGATCGCGCAGGTGCGCGGCCAGTTCTTCCCGCCCGAGCAGGTCGAGCAGCTCGCCCGCAACGACCGCTTCGACGCGCAGCAGTACGACCG
>NZ_JBFUGE010000687.1:0-2978 GCF_056403075.1 Ideonella sp. P3_A4
GGCTTGGTGATGCTGGACCTGCCGGGCGGCCTGACACGTGGCTGCACCACCTTGCCGGGCGACTGCTTCTGGCTGCGCCTGTCCGGCCACGGCGAGCTGGACCTGCTCGCGGGCCTGATCGGCGTCTGGACCAACGGCCTGAGCGCGCTGCGGCTCGGCGAGTGCCCGAACGAGCCCTTGCCACCCGGCCGCATCCGCGCTGCACTCGAAGCCACGCCGGGCCTGGCCGCGGTGCGCCAGCCCTGGCCCTCGTTCGACCTGCAGCCGCAGGAGACCACCGCCGCGTGGACCACCCGCGTGGCCGAGCGCCTGCGCCACCGCGCCCGCGCGCTCACCCCGTGGGACTGCGAGCGGCTGGTGCTGCAGGCCTTCCCGGAAGTCTTCAAACTCAAGTGCATCCCGCGCAGCGACACCGGCCCCGACGAGCCGGTGCTGGTCGTCGTGGTGCCGGCGTTGACCGCCGGCTACGAGATCGACGGCACCGAAGCGCCGCGCCTGGACGCCTCGACATTGCAGCGCATCGCGCAGTTCCTAAGCGACCGCATGCCGCCGCACCAACCGCTGCTGGTGCGCAATGCCAGCTACGAGCGCATCCAGGTGCGCTGCACCCTGCGGCTGGCACGCGGCGAGCCGGCCGGCGAACGCCTGCGCGAGCTGAACCAGAGCCTGCGCGACTACCTCTCGCCCTGGCGCCCCGGCGGCATCACCACGCAGTTCGACTGGCAACTGCGCACCGACGACGTCGAGGCCTTCTTGCGCGCGCAGCCCGGCGTCGACGCGATCGGCCAGGCCTCGCTGCTGCACATCGTGCTCAGCGACCAGGCGGTGTACCGCTTATCGGACACCGCGCGCGGCGACCGTGTGGTGCGCCCGGCCCAGCCTTGGAGCCTGGCGCTGCCCACACGCGGTCACCTGCTGGACCTGGTCGACCCGCCCGCCCAGCTGGCGCAGCCCAGCGGCCTGAGCAAGCTGACGATCGCCAGCAGCTTCATCATCGGCGCGGAAGCCGCGTGAGTCACCCATGACCTGGCGCAACCGCGAAACCCTGAAGAACTACTTCGGCGACGGCCAGTTGCCGACGCAGGCGCATTTCGCCGACCTCGTCGACTCGATGCTCAACATGGTCGACGAGGGCTTTCGCAAGACGGTCGCCAACGGCCAGGAGCTCTACGCCCCGGTCGGTCACCACAACCTGCTGAGCTTCTACCGCGACCAGTCTCCGCAGCAGGCGCTGTGGCGCGTCAGCCTGGGCCCGCAGCTGGACCAGCTGCAGTTCCAGCCCCAGGGCACCAGCCAGCCCTTGCTGAGCCTGGACACGAAGCAGCGCGTTGGCATCGGCACCGCCACACCGCAGACCACGCTCGACGTGCGCGGCACCGTCAGCAGCCAGGGCCGGCGTGGCCTGCTACCGCCACCCGGGCCGGTGCTGGCCAACGGCGAATGGCAAGACCTGACGGGCGACCTCGAAGGCTGCCAGGCCTTCGAAGTGGTTGCCGGCGCAGGCCAACCGGGCACCGGCCACTTCGGCCTCGTGCACGCCACCGCCTTGTCGGCCTACAACCCCGGCGGCGGCCTGTGGGCCTGGTGGCGCGCGCGGCGCGGCATCCGGCAGACGCGAGGCTGGTGGGGCCGGCGCTGCGACAAGCTGCAGCTGCGCTGGCACGGCACCCATGGCCGCAAGGCGATCTACCGGCTGCAGATCCGCACCGGCTGCAATTTCGGCGACGGCGTGCGCATCCAGGCCCATGTCTGCCAGCTCTGGTTCGATGCACACATGGCGCTGAGCCAGCCGGCGAATCCGGCGACCGGCCAGCCACCGAAGGCCTCCACATGAAGCCGATCGCCAGCATCGCCCGCCATCGCGCGCAGGCCCCGGACCCGCTGGGCTTCGACGCGCTGCGGCTGCAGGCCATCACCGCGGCCCAGCACGCAAGCGGCGAGCTGTGGACCGACTTCAACCTGCACGACCCCGGCGTCAGCCTGCTGGAAGCGCTGTGCTTCGCACTGACCGAAGACCTGTTCGCCGCGCGCCAGCCAGTGCCGCAGTTGCTGGGTCTCAGCCCGCAAGACGGCCCGGCCGCCTGGGCGCGCTTCGGGCTGCACACGCCGCAGACACTGCTGCCCTGCCACCCCTGCACCGACCGCGACTGGCAATGTTGGCTGCTGCAGGAACTGCCCCATGCACGCCACCTGTACATGCAAGCCTTGCGCGATGCCCGAGGCCATGCCACGGGCCTGTGGCACATGGCGCTTCAGGGGCAGTCCGGCGCGGCCGAAGAGCGGCTGTCGCTGCGTGCCACGGCATTGCAAGCCTACTGGCCGCAACGCAACCTGGGCGAAGACCTGGACGGCCCGCCGCAGGTGCTGCGCCCACGTTGGGTCGAGCTGGAAATCTCTCTGCTGCTGGACGGCCACCGCGACGTCTGCGAGCTGCTGGCCGAGCTGCTGCAGCGCTGCGACGATTGCATTTCGGCGCGCCTGCCCGAAGGCCTGCCCGCGCGCCCAGGCACGGCCACCGATGTCGAAGGGCCGCTCGGGCGCCCCCTGACGCCGGGAGAAGACATCTGGCTCGGCCAGGATCCCGACTTCCTCTACGTCAGCGACCTGGCCCGTTATCTGCAAGGCATGCCGGGCCTGAAGGCGATCGACACGCTGCGGCTGCACCTGGCCCCGGGCGAGCAGGCCGACCCGCTGGACGACGTGCCGACGCCGCCTGGCTCCGTGCGCCGCCGTGGCCGCGACTGGGCCCTGCGCCTGCGCTGGCCCGACAACGAAAACCAGTTGCGCCGCTGGCGGCTTGCGCGCGAAGCCGGGCCGGTGCAGGTGCCCGCGCAGGCGCTGCTGCAAATGCTTTCGGACCGCCGGCGACTGCCGCTACGGCTGCCCTCTTCATCCAACACGCCGCTGCCGGCTGCAGCGCTGCCCGAACCACTGCCCGCCTTGCCGGCCTTGCGCCGCGACCACTACGCGGCCAGCGC